>NZ_JBSRLA010000032.1:0-38902 GCF_055149105.1 Desulfosalsimonas sp.
GAAACTTTGCACACAGTCGGCCATGATGCCGGCCCGGGGGTGGTTTGCGAGTCGCATTGAGCGCGCAAGCGGTCAGCAGGGAGCAAACCGCCACCGGGTGGGCATCATGCGAAAATTATAAAACCAAGCACGAAACAGCAACTTTTTTGATGGCGCCATCCTTGTTGCCCTGCGGAAATAAATGGCGTATAATTAAATCAGGTCAGCAAGGGAAGAAGGGGCTGTGGAATGTGTTTGACCGCGGCCGCGCGCCAGCCAAAGCTGTTTAGAACATGGCAGAAACGAGCGTCAAGAGGAGCGTCAATGGTGATTGCCGCACCCGTGAATGGATGGTCAAACACCACCCGGACCGCTGCCAGCAAAAGCCGGGAGCAGTTGAAGGTTTTGGCAAAAAACCGGTTGTGCCGGCCGTCTCCGTGGGGCTGGTCTCCGATGACCGGATGGGAGATATGATGCAGATGCCGCCGGATCTGATGGAGCCGCCCGGTTTCCGGACGGGCCAGGACCAGTGAATAGCGGCTGGTGGGATACCGGCTTACCGGGTAGGGCAGTTCAATGGTGCCCAGGCGCAAAAACCGGGTGAGCGCGGGCTGGATGGTGTTGGTGCGTTTTTTCTTGTCCCGGTATTTGGCCAGGGGTTTTTCAATGATGCCCGATTCCGGTGCCCATCCCCGGACCACGGCCAGGTAGAACTTGCTGACCCGGCGTTCTGAAAAGCATTGGGCCAGGTGTCCGGCGGCCCCGGGGTAAAGCCCGAAAATCAGGACTCCGGATGTGGGCTTGTCCAGGCGGTGTACAGGGTAGACATGGCAGCCCACCTGGTCGCGCACCATCTGGAGGGCAAACCGGGTGTTTCTGTGTACCAGGCGGCTTCTGTGCACCATGAGCCCGGCCGGCTTGTTGACGGCCACAAAATGCGTGTCCATGTAAAGGATTTCCATGGACCGGTTTTTATCAGCCAAATCCTGATTTTGCCAGATCCAAATGCATAATCAGGCAAAATGTCAAAAAGGGATGTTTTATGAAGATTCTGCTTACCGGCGGGGCCGGATACATCGGCACCCACACATGTGTTTCACTCATTGATGCCGGTCACAAGCCTGTGGTGGCCGACAATCTGGTCAATGCCAGCGCCGAAGCGGTCCTTCGGGTGGAAAAAATCACCGGCACCCGTGTGCCGTTTTATCAAACAGATCTGCGCAACAAGACGGAGTTGAGAGAGATCTTTGACAATGAACAGATCGAATGCGTGATACATTTTGCCGGGTTAAAAAGCGTTGCCGAATCCGTGCAAAAACCCTTGTCCTATTATGACAACAACCTGGGGGCAACCCTTGCACTCTGCGAGGTCATGGCGGAATTCGGGGTCAGGGATCTGGTTTTCAGCTCTTCTGCCACGGTCTATGGCAGCCCGGACCAGGTACCCATTAAAGAAGACGCCCCGGTTGCGCCCTTTAACCCTTACGGCCGCACCAAGCTGATGATCGAGCAGATTTTAAAAGATCTCAGCGCTGCAGACCCGCGCTGGAACGTGGCCCTGCTGCGGTATTTCAACCCGGTTGGCGCCCATGTCAGCGGGCTGATCGGAGAGGACCCGGCTGATATTCCCAACAACCTCATGCCCTATATCAGCGCCGTGGCTGTGGGCCGGCTGGCTGAAGTGCAGGTGTTTGGCAATGATTATCCCACCGCCGACGGCACGGGCGTGCGCGATTACATCCATGTCATGGACCTGGCAGACGGGCATGTCCGGGCCCTGGAAAA
This sequence comes from Desulfosalsimonas sp., assembly GCF_055149105.1. Classification (NCBI taxonomy): domain Bacteria; kingdom Pseudomonadati; phylum Thermodesulfobacteriota; class Desulfobacteria; order Desulfobacterales; family Desulfosalsimonadaceae; genus Desulfosalsimonas; species Desulfosalsimonas sp. The sequence goes on from NZ_JBSRLA010000032.1 coordinate 1,765, forward strand.
GCTCTGGCAAAACTGCGGCTGTGTTACCTACAATCTGGGCACGGGACAGGGCTATTCCGTGCTGGAAATGATTGCCGCATTTGAAAACGCCTGTGGCAAAAAAATCCCCTACCGCATCACGGGCCGCCGGCCCGGCGATATCGCCGAATGCTATGCCGACCCCGGCCTTGCCCAAAAGGAGCTCAACTGGCAGGCCAAGCACGGCATTGACCGAATGTGTGCTGATACCTGGCGCTGGCAGTCCATGAATCCGGAGGGGTATCAACAGGGGAAATAGAGCCTATTGGAATTCAATCCCGGTGAGGCCGAAGTGCCTGTTTTGACCATTGGCAATATTGGTAATGGTAAAGCTGTCAAATGGTGAAATGGATGTTATGATTGCAGACGCATCGTTGATATCTGCGATGTTTATGTTTTGCATGTCAATTGTGACCCCTTCTGACATGAACCGTATTTCGGCCCTGTCGCCAGGGCCGAAACCGGAAAAGTAAAGCGTTAGTTCCGTGTAGGCCGGATTGCCGGGAAATGAGAATGTCAAGCTGTCGTCCTGGGCAATAACCGCCCCGCCGTCAAAGAAGTCATAGTCAGTACCAATAGAACCGTATAATTGACTGTATCTGAGCAGGCCGGTGGCAGTGATTGTTGTCAGCTGCCGCCCCTGTTGGTCATATAAAATCAGTTCTTCTCCATCCCAGGTATAGCCAGGACTTTCGGGGGTATCCTTCCGAATAATATAAGATAATGGGAAAAAAATGTCGATGTTCTGGTCCCTGAAAAATATGGGGCCCCCGGGAGGGCCGGGTCCGCCGCCATTGATCTCAGCCTCCCCGGTTACAACAAAGGCGGCCTCCCAATCGGTTCCCTCCTGCCCCCGTGCTTCGGAAACAATGTGATACAAATCGTTTTCGTTGGTGTCTTGTGTCACGGTAAGAATAAAACGGCCGTTTTCCAGGTTGAAAGGCGTCTGGTTGATCTGGCCGTTTCTGAATTGGTTTCTTGTTCCCGGGTCCTCAGCTTCAAGGGCGCTTGCCGCGTAATCCAGCCCGGACTGGGCCAGATGCCGGGCCTGATCCGCGGGGTTGTATCCCAGCTCCCCCATGGTGGAGGATGTGGTCAGGGAAACAATGGCAGCACCCAGAATCCCGGCTGTCAGGATTACAGCGATCAGGTATAAAAGAACCGCCCCGTCCTGGCTGCAAGCAAAAGCTTTTTTCAGTGATCCGGTGTTTGCGGTTTTGAAAAGCATGGGTTCCTTTTATGATGCTACCGATGGGCCACAGCGGTTGTAAAAGTTTTTTCCACCTGATTTTCACCCTGCATGCCCAGGACAATTTCAATCATCTGACTGTTTGGCCGGGAGACCTCAAACCGGGTGACCCGGTCGGTGAGCACCCGGCCCTGCTGCAGCGGCCCGTTGAGAGCCAGTCTCAGTGTGTTTTGGTTGCCCTGGACACCGATGTTGTTGTTGTCAATGTTTTGGCCGTCCGGATATGCTGCGTCATAGTTGATCCGGCTGCCGCCCCCCCGGATATTGACATTTTCGGCATAATTGAGTTCCACGGATATACGGGTCAGGGCCACCTGGGCTTTCTGGGTCAGGTGCGCATTATCCCGTGCCCACTGGTGGCTGTCAATCATATGAACCAACGCCATGGCGCCAAGAACGCCAAGGCTGCCAAGAATCAGCAGAACCACGATGATTTCGATCAGCGTAAAACCTTTTTTGTCAGGAAATGATCCGACCATTGAGCGCTTCATTGTCTGTGGTATGGGAAGTAATAGGTTAGAGACTCGCCCGGATTCTCCAGGCTTTGCAAACGGACTTTGAGCAGGCAGTCAAGGGAATTCGGGTCATCGCAGTCTGTTTCATTGTATTGGGTTCCGTTTCGCTGCATCATCACCATCCGGGTGTCTTCGACTGATGCAATGGTCCCGTCAATAATGCCGGCTAAACTGTTCTCAAATGCATCCATGGCCGCCACGCTGTCGGGAGGATTGTTTCTGTATGCGGAAACAACTGCTGACATTTCAGCGGAGAATTGCACCGCGTGATTCAGGTCTTCCATGGGCCTGTGGCTGCCCGTTAATGCCGGACCGGCAAACGGGGCAACAATGGCTGCCATCAGGCCGAGCACCATGATCACGATGATCAGTTCAATCAGAGTCACGCCCTGGTTTTTGCCGTCCGGGAACCCCGGAGGAAAGCCTGTGTAAAATTTTGGATCCGGGTTTTTGCGGTTCATGGGACAAAGCCCGTATTTGCGGTAATTGTAATGGTTTTGGAGCCGACATCAATGTTTTGATCATTTGCCGCCGGCTGACCACTGCCGTCTATGGGAATGCCCCGGCCACTGCTGAAGGTTACCGTGGAAGCCGGGCTGATGGTTGCATTTTCGAGGTTTTTTGTGGCCCCGGTCTCGCCCGGCAGGCGGATCGGGGCGGTGGTGCCGTTTTTTTGCAGGGTATAGGCGCTGTTGTTGATTGCAATGCCCCAGGTTTGCGTATCTCCCATGGCCCGGAGCTGGGCATAGCGCAAGTGGGATTTCAGGGTGCCGGCTGCGGCCGTGTCTGCGGCGTCTGTGTCCCAATACCGGGAGGCGGCCACTGTTGTCAAAATGGCCAGGATCACCAGCACGGCCACGATTTCCAGTATGGTAAATCCGGCTGCAGACAGGTCGAAAAACGGCCCCGGAGGGCTTGGTTTTTTGGGGGGCATGGATTTACCTGCCATATTTGCTGATATTTTTTTGATCGGCGTTTGACCTGCCGTCTGTGATTGTATAATTTAAGGACGCGGCTTTAATGGTTTTGTAAAACGCTTTTTCCCCGTCCGATGGCTTTGAAAAAAGCAAGTCCTGGGCCCGGGGTCGGTTTTTTTGCTCCTGACCGTTTACGAATGGTCCAATTGCATTTATTATATCCATTTTAAAAATCCGGCCGGCTGGACACAAGAAATTTGAAATTTTCCGTAAACGCTCAATGTCGCTTCAAAAACCGACCCCGGTCCCGGACTTGCCCGGCACTTTGTTTTTCGCACAAAACATGCAAAACCCGCCGGAAAAGACATTTTCCGATTTTGTTCGGTTTTGGGAATTATACGTCATTGTTGGTTATCGGATCAAGAAGGAATGTGTGAAAAAACCTGAAAGGATGGTATGGACCGGCACAATGATTTTTTTGCGGTAAATCTGAGCATATCCGGGAAGGCAAAGACTTATACCACGGCCATGGGGCTTGTTTTCGTGCTGCTGGCTGTAGTGTATGCCAACAGCTTTTACGGAACCTGGATATTTGATGACGCGCCCAATATCCTGGACAACAAAAACGTGCACATGGAGCAGCTCGACTGGCCGTCTGCTGAAAAATCCCTTTACAATTTAAACCATCAGCTCAAACGGCCCCTTGCCTTTTTGAGCCTGGGGCTGAATTATTATTTCGGCCAGACCGATCCCTGGGGCTATCATCTGGTCAATTTTGCCGTTCATGTGCTGGCGGCCTGGTTTTTGTTTCTGCTGATTGCAAAAACCCTTCAATTGCCGCAGCTAAAAGATGCTTACGGCCGGCATGCCTATTTTATCGCCCTTGCGGCAACGGTTTTCTGGGCTGTCAATCCCGTGCAGGTCACGGCGGTGACCTATATTGTCCAGCGCATGGCCTCCATGGCCGGGCTTTTTTATGTCATGGCCATGTATTTTTATGTTACGGCCAGAACATCCCAGGGCCGGGGCAAAAAGACGGCATTTTTTGCCGCCGCTGTGTTGTCCGGGATTTTCGCCATGGCTTCCAAGCAGAATGCGGCCATGCTGCCGGTATCCCTGTTTTTCTATGACCTGTTTCTCATCCAGGGTGTCAGCCGCAGCAGTTTGCGCAAAAACCTCGTCTTTGCAGCCATCCCCCTGGTTCTTCTGGCCGCCATGGCTGCGGTGTACACGGATTTTTCCAGCCTGCTCCAGGGCTATGAAAAAAGGCCCTTTACCCTGGAACAGCGCCTGCTCACCCAGCCCCGGATTCTGTTTTTTTATATATCCCAGCTGTTGTATCCCACCGCAGACCGCCTGGCCTTGATCCATGAGGTTCAAATATCCACGGGGCTTTTGTCCCCGTTCACCACCCTGGCCGCCATTGCCGGCATTGCCGCGGCTGCGGTGTTTGCCTTTGTGCGCAGCGCCAAATATCCCTTGTTGTGTTTCTGTATCCTGTTTTTTTTGATCAATCATGTGATTGAAAGCAGCATTATCCCCCTGGAGCTGATCTATGAGCACCGCAATTACCTGCCGTCCATGTTTTTTTTCGTGCCTGTGGCGGTTTTCATGGCCCGGGCCATGGATTATTTTTCCTACCGCCGGGGGCTGCAGGCCGCCATTGCCCTGGCCGCGGTCCTGGTCTGGGCCGGGCAGGGCCATACCGTGTACATGCGAAACCAGCTTTTTGCTGACCCGGTGGCCCTTTGGGCAGACAACGCCCAAAAAGCCCCGGGCTTGAGCCGGGTGCACACCAACCTGGGCAGTGCCCTGTTTGAAAAAAACGATTATAAAGGGGCCTACGAGAGTTATTTGCTGGCCAAAGATGCCGATTATTTTCATAATCCATCAAACCAGGGTGTTTTATATTATAATCTGGGCCGGTATTACTTTCATGCGGATCAGAATACGGAAAAAGCACTGGTGCATATAAAAAAAAGTCTGGAAATGTACCCCGGCAACTGGCGGGCCTGGTACTATGCCGCTCTTTGTGAGACATCCCTGGGCCGTTATGAAACTGCGCACAGTTATGCGGACACAGCCGTCTCCAGATGGCCGGAAAAAGAAACCCTGCATTATGTTAAAGCATTGTCACTGCTAAAGCAAAGCGACTATGAAGCTTGCATTCAGGCCGCCCGGCAGGCCCTTGAAAAAGATCTGCCCGAGGGGCGTTTTTACAAGCTTATGGGCGTGGCTTATCTATATGAGGGCAAGCCGGATGCGGCAGTCAGGCTGCTGGAATTGGCTGAAGACCGGATGCCGGGCAATGTTGAACTGATGTCGGCTTTATTGGAGGCATATGAACAAACCGGAGATGTTGCTGCAAGAAATCAACTTGTACAGGAATTGTTTTGTGAAAAGGAAGAAACCGCCTGGAGAAATTTTTTCAATAATATTGCAGCGGAAAATGATTTAAACGCCTATGAATTCGATCCAGAGAAGCTTAGGTCGATAATCGGTAAGAGCAAGGACGTGTTGTTGCGTTGAAAATGAAACAGCCGCAATCGCCAGAATGGCAAATGCGGCTGTTTGAGTTCTTGGATCGTTTTATCTTTTTACTGCGCGCTTACATAGCATTCTTCGGTCGGATTTGTTGTATCCGTTGTTTTCAAAAGTGTAAACTTGGCAAATGGAGAGTTAGTACTAGAACTGCCGAGATCGAATCTTTCGCCATCCCAGTCTTCGACAAGGCTTGCCGCGCCAGTACATCCTGTAACATCAATGCCATCGGTTCCGCCAGTAAGTTTGTATTTGGCAAAATTCATTGCGCTGCCGGAAGATAAGCTGGAAGCCTGTGCATTGACGGCTGCTTCGTCAGCCTCTTCTGTCAGATCCACGTATTTGGGCACGGCCACTGCAGCCAGGATGCCCAGGATGATGAGCACGGCGATGATTTCGATCAGGGTAAAGCCGTGCTGGTTGGCCACGGGGTTTGTTTTTTTCATGAATACCTCCAAATCTTTGGTTAAATTTTGTTTTGTGTATACAAATTTTACGATATTTTAGCAATATATTGGAAATCCATATGGTTGTCAATGGCTTTTTGGAAGGCCACTGCAGGGCATGTCACCGGGAGGCCTTTATCAGCATGGGTTTGCCCGCAGCTAAACCATCTTGACCAGATCCCACATGGGCAGAAAAATGGCCAGGGCGAAAAACCCCACAACAGCGGCCAGCGCCACAATGAGCACCGGTCCCAGGGCTTCGGCCATGCGGCCCACGGCATATTCCACCTCGTCGTCATAATGGATCGCCACCTGGTTTAGCATGTCATCGAGATTTCCGGATTCCTCGCCAATGGCCACCATGCTCACCACCATGGCCGGAAAGAACCTGGCGTTTTCAAGGGGCCCGGAAATGCCCCGGCCTTCTCGCAGCTGCTGCTGGATTTGTTCAAATTCCCGGGAAATGGCGCTGTTTCCGATGGTGCCGGCCAGAATCTGAAGCGCATTTAACACCCCCACACCGCTTGTCTGCAAAATGGCAAAAATGGATGCAAACCGGGCCATGGCCCCTTTTTGAAACACCGGCCCCAGAATGGGAAGTTTCAGCAGAAAATAGTCCCGGAAATACCGGCCCTGATCGGTTTTGATATAAAAATACAGGGCCGTGCCAACCGCTGCCAGAACCCCGAGGCTCAAGGGCCAGTAGACCACCAGCCACTGGTGCAGGGCCAGACAGATGCGTGTGGGAAGGGGCAGATCGATGTCTGCATTTTGAAAAATGGTCACAAACCTGGGCACCACAAAGGTCAGCAGGAATAGAAACGCGATAAACAAGGTGATCATCACAATCACCGGATACTGCATGGCGCTTTTGATGTCGGATTTGACCTTGTGCTCGTGTTCCAGAAGATAAATAAGCCGGTCCATGACCTCGGTTAACCGGCCGCTGGCCTCCCCGGCCTGGACCATGGAGCAGTACAGGGGTGAAAAAATCCGGGGATGGTCCAGGAAGGCTTCTGTGAGCGATTTCCCGGTCTGGATTTCCTCCCCCATGAGACCGGCGGTTTTTTTGAGTTTAATGTTTTCGGTCTGGTCCTGCAGGATAGCCATGAGCCGGGTCATGGGAATGCCGGCGTTAAAAAGGGTTTTAAACTGCTTGCTGAAAATGATCAGATCCGGTGTCGTCACCCTGGAAAGACGCAAATTGATTCTTTCCGTCAAAGATTCTGTCGCCCCGTTTGCCCGGGCAACGATTTTTATGGGGATCAGGCCCTGGGCCGCCAGCTTGTCCCCGGCGTCCCGGGGGTTGTCGGCCTCGATTGTGCCGCTGGTTTTGGCGCCGGTTTCGTTGATGGCCTTGTAGGCATAATGCATAAGCTGTGATTCCTATACCATGACCACGGAAAGGGCTTCTTCAACCGTGGTTTGCCCCTGGCAGACCTTTTGGGCCGCATCCTCGCGCAGGGTCCGCAGTTTTCCGGCCCGCACCAGGGCCTGGTTGATTTCCCCGGCAGAGGCTTGCTTCATGATCATGTCCCGGACCTGATCATCTGTGCGCAGGACCTCAAATACCGCAGTGCGGCCCCGATAGCCCGTGTCCATGCACTTGTGGCATCCCTTGCCCTTCAAAAAAGTGCACCCGGAAACGTCCTGGATGCCAAGGGACTGCAGGCCCTGCGCAGACGGGGTATAGGGCCGTGCACAGTCCGGGCACACCCGGCGGACCAGTCGCTGGGCAAAGGAGACCAGCAGGGTGGATGCGATCAGAAAAGGCTCCACGCCCATGTCCATGAGCCTTGCAATGGCGCCGGCCGCATCATTGGTGTGCACGGTGGACAAAACCCGGTGGCCGGTCATGGCCGCCTGCACGCCGATTCTTGCAGTTTCTGCATCGCGCATCTCCCCGACCATGATCACGTCCGGGTCCTGGCGCAGAATGGAGCGCAGCCCCGAGGCAAAGCTCATGCCGGCCCGGGTGTTTAACTGGACCTGGCGGATGCCTTCCACCCGGTATTCCACCGGGTCTTCCAGGGTGATGATGTTGATGTCAGCCTGGTTGATCCGCCTGAGAATGGCATATAAGCTGGTGCTTTTGCCAGAGCCCGTGGGGCCGGTGGACAGGATCATGCCATAGGGCCGGATAACCGCATCCTCCATTTTTTCCCTGTCATCTGCACTCATGCCCAGGTCATCCAGAGTGTAGGTGCCCGCGTTCATGTCCAAAAGGCGCAGCACCACATTTTCCCCGTAAATGGTGGGAATGCACGAGGCCCGGATATTGATTTCCCGGCGGTTCATGGTGACCGTAAACCTTCCGTCCTGGGGGATTCGGGCAACAGAGATGTCCATGTTGGAAAGAATCTTGATGCGCGAGACCAGGGCGGGCATGAGTTTTTTGGGCGGGGCCGGCACTTCCCGCAGCCGGCCGTCGATACGGAACCGGGCCTGGACCCGGTTTTTTTCCGGGCTTAAGTGAACGTCACTGGCCTTCTGGTTGACCGCCTGGGCGATAATGGAGTTGACCAGCTTGATCACGGGCGCCTGGTCGGCCTGGGTCTCCAGGGTGTGGATGTCGGTGTCCGCATTTGCCGGGACGTCATCTGCGCCGTGAACTGCGGTGATATCATCGTCCACGCTTTTGATCACGTCATCCATGCCCCGGTATAAACCGTAGACTGCGTTGTACGCCTGCTCAAAATCGGCCTCAGTGCAGACCACCGGTTCGATTTCCAGATTGGTGGCCACTTCCAGGGAATCCAGGGTGTCAATATCAAGGGGGTCTGGGGTGGCTACCCGAAGCACATTTCCGAGCTTTTCCACCGGAACCACGCCCTTGTTTTTGGCGGTATCCGCATCAATGATCTCAGCCAGTCCCAGATCCAGAGGATAACTGGACGGATCATAGCGGTCAATTCTGAGCTGGCGGCTTAGCATGTTGACAATATCGTCTTCCCGGCAGATGTTTCTGTGTACCAGAAACTGGCCCAGCTTCTGCCCGGCGGCCTTTTGCTCCTGCAGGGCCCGGGAGAGCTGGTCTTCGGAAATAAGTTTTTCTTCAATGAGCATTTCGCCCAGGCGTTTTTTCTTCCGCAAAATAGGATCCTATCTGTTTGTTGCGCCTTGACCCGCAGAAAGCAGGAAAAGCCCGTCTTTTTTTAAATCCAGGATAAAGGGCGGTTTTTCTGTTTCCGGGCCGAGCGTCTCCATTGCTGCCGCAGCCCGGTCCCGGGTTGGAAAGCTTTGCCTGTGCACGACCGCATGGCAGATTCCGGATTCCGGATCCCAGTAGCTCAACACCCGCAGGCTGTTGTCTGCTTTGGTCCGGGCCAGCCTGTAGACCGGGTCCAGGGTGTCAGATGTTTTCTGTGCGATCCAGAAGCGCTGTTTGGACTGCGGCTGCAGCGCGCCTGCCGCCGGCAGCCGGATCTCCTGGCCGGGCCGGATCTGGTTTGGGTCCTTGATATGCGGGTTTAACCCGAGAACCGTTTCCACAAAAGCTCCCGGGTTTGAAGTGCCGTAAATCAGCCCGATCATTTCCCAGAGGTTGTCGTTTTCATTGATCCGGATGCGGCCCAGCACTTCGGGCGGGGGCTTGTTCCCAAGCCGCATTCCTTGATCGGCCGGCGGGGATGCTTTTTCCGGGGTATGGGTCTGATGTGCTCCAGGCACATGGGCTTCTGACACTGCCGGAACACGTTGCCGGTTTTCCGGGCCGGAAAATACCGGCCAAAGGGCGTATGCACCCATGCCTGCGGCAATCAGGCAAATTGCGGCTGTCCCGGCAAGGGTTTTGATTCCGGGCCTGAACCGCCCGGGGGTCTGTTTTCTGACATGGGCCAGGCCCGCGGCCGCCCGGCTGACAAGGCCCGGATCCACCCGTGTGCCGCCTTTGATGAGCAAAAGCAGCAGGACGTGGTGGCCCAGGTGAATGATGGTTCTGGGATATCCCCGGCTGATCCGGTGAATCCGGGAAACCGCCCTTTTGGTAAAATAAGGGCCTGCGCCCTGTTTGGGACTGCTGCCGGCCTTTTTGAGGCGGTGGGCGATCAGTTCTTTTGTCTCTCTGCGATCCAGGGGTTCCAGGCGGTGGAAAAGGGCGATGCGGTCGGCAAAACCGGGGTGTGCATCCAGCAGGTCATGGATTTCGTTCTGGGCAAAAATAACGATCTGGAGCAGCTTGGAGTCATTGGTTTCATAGTTTAAAAGTTCGCGCAGAAATTCCGCGCACCCGGCGGGCAGTTTCTGGCCCTCGTCGATAATGAGCACAATGTTTTGATTGTGATTGACGCCGGCTTCAAACAGATGGTTTTTGATCATCTCCTTGTGCTCGGCTGCAGTGGCGCAGGAGCGGGCCGATTTTACCCCGTTTGTCATCTCATTGATTGCTGCGGCAAAATCCTGGGTGCTGTCATATCCCGGATCCAGCACCAGGTGCACATCCATTTCAGCGTCATCTGCCAGGGTGCGGATCAGCTGGCGGCACAGGGTGGTCTTGCCCGTGCCCACCTCCCCGCAGACAATGCAAAGGCCCCGGCGCAGCCGTATGGCAAGCTCCACTTTCTGCAAACACTGGGTGTGCCGGGTGGAGTGATAGAAAAAATCCGGGTCCGGGGTATTGGCAAAGGGTTCTTTTTCCAGTTGAAACAGTTTGAAATAATCCATTGCTGCAGTGCCCGTATTCGGCCTTACTGTGTTTTGGTCCCCAGTATGGTGAGGGTGATAAAAATCATGAACTCCTGCATTTCCTCGCTTTTTTCCGTACCCTTGAAAAGCCGGCCGAGCAGGGGGATGTCTTTTAGCACCGGCACTCCGTTTTCCAGATCTGATATGGTCTGTTTGGACAGCCCGGAGATCACGATGGTCTCCCCGTTTTCCACCACCAGGTTGGTTTCCGTGTCCTTGGCCCGGATCACGGGGTTTCCTTCCACGGTTCGGGTGAAATCCACCTCGTCGTTTTTGACATTGATGCGCATGCGCATGTGTTTTCCGTCAATGATATGCGGGGTGACTTCCAGGCGCAATACCGCGTCTTCAAACTCCACTTCCGGACGGCCCTCGTCATCGGTGGTTTCAAAGGGGATCCGTTCGCCGTGCTCGGTGTAGGCGGTCTGATTGTCCATTGTTGTAATGGAGGGGCTTGACAGGATGTTGAGCTGGCCCTCCTCCTGCAGGGCCAGCAATTGGGCGTATAAAATGTTTCCCCCGAACCGTCCGGCCGCAACCCCCAGGGAAAGCCCGGCTTCCGGGTCGATAAAGGATTCTTCGGGTGCCCGGGGCTCGCCGGTGATGCCGAAATCGTCAAATGTGCCCGCAGAAGTGATATACCGGCCGCTCCAGCGCATGCCCAGCTCTTTTGCGGTTTCCTGGTTGGCTTCAACAATGTTGGCCTCAATGAGAATCTGGGACCTGGGCTTGTCCAGGGTCTGGATCACCTGGTGCATCCGGTTGATATCATGGCGGCTTGCCTGCAGCACAAGGGAGTTTGTGCCGGTATCCACGGAAATAGCACCGCGTTGGTCTTCACCGTTTTGCCGGGGAAGAAACTTGGTGAGCACTTCGCTTAATTTTTCGGCATCCGCGTAATTGATCCGGATGATCCGGCTGACAATGGGGCCGGCCCTTTGGGCGTCATCCTTTTGGTTTTCCACTTGCTGGAGCAGACCGGAAAGGGCCAGCTGCTTTTCCAGATCCGCCATGCTTTGAATGCGGATCAGATCGCCCTGCCGGCTCCAGGTCAGGCCCCGGGAATCGAGAATGCTTTGAAATGCCTGATTCCAGGCGATATTTTCGATGTTGACACTCATGGTGCCGTCAACGGTTTCGTTTACCAGGATATTGATGTCAGCGCTTTTGGCCATGGCCCGCAGTACTGCGGCCACAGGGGCGTTTCTTAGATGCAGGGTCACTTTTTGATCCGGCAGCATCGCTTTTGCGGCTGCTTGGGGGACGGGATCAGCGTCTTTCATCCGGCCGTCGATTTCCATGGTCTCCCGTTTTTCCACCCGGGGGGAATAGCCCCTGGACTGTTCGGCCTTTTCCAGCCATTGGCGGGTGAAATCCGTTTTTTCAGGCGCAGTTTTTTTCTCCGGAGAGCCTGCACAGCCCTGCAGGCATAAAAGCAGCGCTGCAGCCAGCAGTCCTGCAAAAATCAGGACCCGGCCGCCGGGTCTGCGGGGAAAATTTGTTGCCTTATCCTGCTGCATAAACAAAAATCTCCTAAAATTTCAGCTTCCAGGCATGCCCTGCGGTCGGGGTTGGGTTTTTGAAGCGACATTGAGCGTTTTTACGGAAAAATTCAGCAAATGCCGGAGCGTGAAAATTTCAAACTGTTTGAGGCCGACAGGCCGAGTTTTTGAAATTTTAGCGAAGGCATTTGCTGAATCCGTAAAAACGGTCAGGAGCAAAAAACCCAACCCCGACCGCTTACCGATTACCCTGGCTATCCCTGTAAAAAACCGTGGCCTGCTCTCCGGTATCCGGGAACCAGAGCACCACCTTTTCCGGCGAAATCCGGTCCACCACAGCCCCTCTGGTTTCAATTTTTTCTCCCGGCGCGTATTCCACTCCGTTGATAATGGCCATCTCGAAATTGCCGGCTTTGAGATAGCCGCTGTATCGAAACCCTTCTGTGTCCGGATTTTCCTGTGGGCCGGTATTGACCGGGTATTGGTTTTCCGGCATTTGGTAAAAGGGATCATTTTCCCACTGCTGTCCGGCAAGTTCGATGATACGGGCCCGGGCCGGCTCCAGTTCGGCCTGCTGGATTTGTTCGGAAACCTGCCGGGCTGTCTGTTGCGCCGAATCCAGTCCGGATTCGGGCCTTTCCGGGTCCAGCCCGGAAAACAGCAGTTCAAATCCGCCGTATAACAGGGCGGCGATCATGAGTCCCACCAGTATTTTTTCCCTTTTGGCCATTGGTTGTGCCTGGCGTTGCTTATTGGAGTGAAATCCAGAAACCCATCCGGTATTCCGGATACTGTGTGCCGCTTTTTGCCTCCAGCCATTGAATGCGCTCAAATTCGGGTGCCATGAGCATGCGGAGCAAAAAATTTCTTAGATCTGCATAATCGCCCTCAAATCGGCCGCTTATCATCAGGCTGTCGTCGTTGCCCTTCATGGATCCCGGCTCCGGAGAAAAAACCGGGTTTTTCATGCCCGCGGCCCGGGCCATGGATTCAAAAACCCGGGAGGCATTGTCAATGCCCGGCACCCGTGCTTTGCTTTTGGCTGCAGTCCCTGTCACGGCCGGGGGAAGCCTGGTGTCCCGGGCCTGCTGTTTGAGATCCTGGTATAAGGGATGGAAAATTTGCTGCTTTTCAATCTCTGCTTCCAGATGCCGGGCCTTTTTTCGGGTTTCAGCGGTCTGCTGCCGGGCCGGAAGTATGCCGGCGGCGATCATGGTGCCAAGCACCACGGCACTAAACAGGATGTAAGCCAGGGATCTTCTGTTTGCACGGATTTGAAGCCACTGTTTCATATCACAAGCCTGAAATCTTCATGTTCAGGGTAAACCGGTATACATTTTCACCGGAAGCCAGGGTTTCTGACCCGCTTTTTGTCACAACCGGGTCATTGAACACGGCCGAGCGCCGGAGGGTGAGCAGGTATCCGGTAAGCCGGGTTTCATTCATGGCCGGGTCATTTGGGACAAAGCCGTCTATGATCAGATCCGGACCACCGGAGTCCCCGCCCCCTGAACCTTGCGGGGAGAAACCTCCCAGGCGCACGGACAGCAGTTTGATGCCCTCGGGTGTCATGCGGCTGATTTCCCTGAAAACCGCCACGGGATAAAGTTTGCGGCTGTATTGGCGAAGCTCGTCTTTTTTCCCCTGGATCTCTTCGGTCAGCTCGATGAGATCCGCTGCTGAAAGCCTGGGTGAAAACGCTTCCAGTTTTTGTTCAATGGCTGCGGTCTTGTCCCTGGCCTGCTCCAGTTTGTCTATGGTAGACCACCACCAGGCGGCCGTGGCCACAAACAAGAGTGCGCATCCGGCAGCCACCGCATTGGTGCTGCGCATGGCCCGCTTTTCCCGGTCCATGTCCATGGCGGTATGCAAAAAGTTGATCGTGTCCGGCCCGGGCATGGCCATGCCCATGGTAGAGACAAGACTGGTCCGAACCTCCGGGTCTGAAAAAATGGGTTCCGGTCCGGCGGCGGCCGCATGATCCGGTATATCCATGATCACAGCCCGGATGGCCAGCTGTTCGTTGAAAAATTCCGCAAGCCCGGGCAGCCGGGCGATTGCGCCACAGATGTAGATGCATTCCGGTGCGGGATTGCCCTGCACGTTGACCGAATGATCGATGGTTCTTTCCAACTGCCGGGCGATTCGTTCCAGGGCCGGCTGGATTTTTTCCAACAGGTCGGCATCAGTCGATCTGGCAGGCTGGTGCAGGAATTGTGCTGCTTTTTTCCGTTCAGTTGCAGTTGCGGGCTCCGCTTCTGCTTCAGCCGGCCCCTGGCTTGCGGCGCTGGCTGCCAGGGCGTCAAGAATGCTGTCTCTTCCGGTTTTGATCACCCGTTTAAACAAGGGAATGTGCCGGCCGTGGGTTTCAATGTAGGAGGAATCCTCGCCGATATAAAGGACCGCATAGGCTTCTTCACCGGGATTGAGCCAGTTGCGGGCCAAAAGGTTTTGTATGGAAAATGCCGGCAATGTGATGCCGGCAGGCGGGTATCCGGCTTTTGAAAAAATTTTTTGATACATGCGGATATCGCGCACAGATGCGATGCAGACCTCCGCAGCCAGCTTTTGGGTCTGGTGGCCGGCTGCCTGATCCCGGATCCGGTAATCAAAAAAATACTCGTTTTCGTCAAAGGTCCGCTCCTTTCTGGCAGACCAGTAGACCGCGTTGGTCAGGCTCCTTTTGACCCTGGGGACCTCCACATTCCAACTTTCGCCCCGGGAAGGCGGCAGGCCGATCCACAGGCGGGATTCTTTTCCGGGATCAATGCGTTGAAGTTGGGTTTTGAGAAATGAGGGCAATTGGGGGTGTTCAAGGTCCATGTCTTCCGGGAAGGCAGTCTGCATGGCCTGTACCGGGTGCCAGCCGGATTTGTCCCGGCCCATGCGCACCATATTTATGGTATCCCGGAAAAATTCAACCCCTGTGACATCTTTTGCCCCTGAGGACTGCAGCTTTGTCCGGATCCGCTGCCACAGGCCGGGCGGAGGAGTGTCTGCAACCGGGTTGACCGGTCCGGAATCTTTGCTGCGGATAATGTTTAATAGTTTTTCTGTGGAGGAAATGTCCTTTTCCGCTGCCAATATGCAATTCTCCGGTGCAGGCGGCACTTGCCCGGTGCCGCTCGCGTATCATCAGACCCGCTGGATCAAAAAGGGACAAAAAAATATGCAATTTGAAAAAATCTGTAAAAAATCAATGTTGTTGTGTTAAATAAGACAAACATGGCGGTTGTGTCAACGCTTTTGTGGCTTTGCGGGTTTTCAGACATTCTCACAGGAGGTTTGCATGACAAAAAAAATTTTTATCACCGGCGCGTCTTCAGGGATCGGCCGGGCCGTGGCCCTGGAGATGGCGGCACGCGGATATGGCCTGGCTCTGGCGGCCCGGCGGGTGGAAAACCTGGAACAGCTGCGCGATGAAATCAAGCAAAAAAAAATAAGCGTGCCCGTGGCTGTCCGGGCCCTGGATGTGGCCGATACAGACCGGGTGGCGCCGGTTTTTGCCGAGCTGGCAGAAGAACTCGGGGGTGTGGATATTGTTTTTGCCAACGCAGGTGTGGGTTTGGGCGAGCGCATCGGGGGAAACGAGTTTGACAAGGCCCGCAAAACCGTTGCGGTCAACCTGATAGGTGCCATGGCCACGGTGGATGCGGCTGTGGCCTATTTTCTGGCCAGGGGCGGCGGGCACGTGGTGGGCATCTCCTCTGTGGCCGCCCTGCGGGGCATGCCCAAAAGCTCGGCCTATTCGGCCTCCAAGGCCGGCATTGCGGTTTATCTCGAAGCTTTGCGGGCTGAGACCCCGGGCAAAAACATTGATGTTACAGTGCTGTATCCCGGCTATATTGACACGCCCTTAAACAACATGCTCAAAAACCGGCCCTTTTTGATTTCCCTTGAAAAAGGCGCCCGGATCATTGCCGACCGGATCGAAAAAAAGACCCGATCCGCATTTGTGCCGGCCTGGCCCTGGGCCGTGGTGGCCAGACTGCTAAAGATCCTGCCCACCAGTGTTATCGCCCGGATGTAGGAGACTCTTTTCAAAGGCGTTCTGCCTGCAAAGCGAGCGATTTGGGACGGTTTTCGCATGTGGGGGGGCAGGTGTGATTTGTCTGTCTGCGGCTCGGTTTCGGCGATCGTCCCGGGGCTTTGGCTGGAATTTTAAAAACTCGGGCGGATCGCCCTCAGCCCCCACCACATGGCCGGCAGGATCAGAACTCGTCAAAGGCGATCATTTCGGGTTCCACGCCGTAGCTGTCCAGGGTCTCCAGACAGGCCCTTAGCATCATGGGCGGGCCGCAGAGATAGTATTCCACCTCCGAGGGATCCGGGTGGGACTGGAGAAAATGCGCCTCCAGGCTCTGGTGGATAAACCCGGTCATCCCGTCCCACTCGTCTTCGGGCAGGGGGTCGGACAAGGCCACGTGATAGGCGAAATGGTCAAATTCTTTGTCGAGTTTTTTGAACTCTTCGTCATAGAGCATTTCCTGGCGGTTTCTGGCGCCGTACCAGAAGGTCATGGGCCGGTGGGTTTTCACGGACAGCAGCAGCTGGCGGATCTGGCCGCGCAGGGGGGCCATGCCCGCGCCTCCGCCGATAAAACACATCTCCCGCCGGCTGTCTGCCACCCGGAAATCACCGAACGGACCGCTTAAGCTCACCCGGTCGCCGGGCTTGAGACTGAAAATATAGGATGAGCCCACACCCGGGGGTGCGCCGGGCTGGTCCGGCGGCGGGGTGGCAATGCGGATGGTAAACATCAGCGGATTTGCTTCAAACGGGGGATTGGCAAGGCTGTAGGCCCTGTATACGGGCTCTTCGCTCACAGCCTCAAGGCTCCACAGGTCATACTGGTCCCAGGCCTGCTTAAAGGGCTGTTCAATCTCAAAGTCGGAAAATGACACCTGAAAGGGCGGAATATCGATCTGCATGTACTGGCCGGCCTCAAATTCAATGGCCCGGTCCTGGTCGATGTTCACAGCCAGTTCCTTTATAAAGGTGCCGATGCTTTGATTGGAGGCCACGGTGCCTTCGTATTTTTCAATGGCAAAGATTTCCGGTGGAATTTCGATTTCCATGTCCTGGCGGATTTTTAACTGGCAGGACAGGCGCACGTTGTCCTGCTTTTCCCCCCGGGACAGATGGGGCAGTTCCGTGGGCAAAATATCGCCGCCGCCGGCAACCACCCGGCACTTGCACTGGCCGCAGGAACCGCTGCCGCCGCAGGCCGATGGCAGGTAGATCTGGTTTTGGTTTAGGGCCGCCAGAAGCGATGTGCCGGCTTTGGCTGAAACCGGGTTTTGTTTGTCCTCGTTGATGACGATCTGCTGCTGACCCTTGCGGGCCACCCGGGATTCCACGAGCAGCAGCAACGTCACCAGTACCAGAATGACCCCGGAAAATGTGCCGATGCTGATCAGGTAAATCAAGATCCCCCCGTGTTACATGGTAATGCCGGAAAACAGCATAAAGGCCATGGCCATCAGTCCGGTAACAATCATGGTAATGGCAAATCCCTCCAGCCCGCTTGGCAGATCCGCGTAGCGCAGCTTGATGCGCGCTGCGGCCATGGCCACAATGGCCAGCATCCAGCCCACACCCGCGCCAAAGCCGAAGACCACCGATTCGATAAAGGTCATGTTGCGCTCCACCATAAACAGCGAGCCGCCCAGAATGGCGCAATTGACCGCAATCAGGGGCAGAAAAATGCCCAGGCCCGCATACAGGGCAGCGGAGAACCGGTCGATGATTATCTCAATGGCCTGGACCATGGCGGCAATCACCGAGATAAATATGATGAGCTTTAAAAAGCTCAGATCCACATCCGGCAGCCCGGCCCAGGCCAGGGCGCCCGGTGCCAGCAGTCCGTGGAATATCAGCCAGTTAATGGGCGTTGTCACGGTGAGCACAAAAATAACCGCAAAGCCCAGGCCCACGGCGGTCTCGATGTTTTTTGACACCGCCACAAACGAGCACATGCCCAGAAAATAGGCCAGCAGAATGTTGCCGGCAAAAACGGAATTTAAAAACAGGCTGAGAAGTTCGACCATACCCTTTTTTCGCTATTTTCTTGAATTAACAAGGTATTTCTGTAGCCAGGCCATCAGCCCGATGATGATAAAGGCCGCAGGCGCCAGCAGCATTAGCCCCATGTCCTCGTATCCGGCCGCATACAGACGTTCGGGTACCACAGTGTATCCAAAAATGCTTCCCGAGCCAAACAGCTCCCGGATCAGGGCCACGCTCATCAGCACAGATCCGTAGCCCACCCCGTTTCCCAGCCCGTCAATAAATGCCAGGTGCGGGGGATTGGAAAGGGCAAAGCCCTCGGCCCGGCCCAGGATGATGCAGTTGGTGATGATCAGGCCCACAAATACCGATAAAAGCTTGCTGATTTCAAAATAATAGGCCCGCAGAAATTCGTCTGCCAGGATCACCAGGGAGGCAATCACCGCCAATTCCACGATAATGCGGATATTGCCGGGAATTACGTTTCGCAGCAGGGAAATGATCAGATTCGACAAGCTGACCACAAACGTCATGGCAAGGGTCATGACAAAGGCGGTCTTTAACTGCACGGTCACGGCCAGTGCCGAGCAGATGCCCAGCATCTGCATGTTAATGGGGTTTTCATACCAGGCCGGTCCGGCAAATGTCTTAAATGCTTTGGTACGGGTCAGTTTCATTTGTCCCCCGAGTCAGTTGGCTCCTGAAGACGACAGCTCAGGCGCTGTTTGCGAAAGCACAAAGATACCGGTTCATACCTGGAAAGGGTTTTTTCAAGCCCTTCGGAGAGATACCGGCCCGTGAGGGTGGCCCCGCTGATGCCGTCGACGTAATGGGGCTCTTTTTCCTCCGGCACCCGTTTGTCCACGTCTCCCTTGGCAATCTGCACGGCCACGAAACCCCCGGAGCGGTCCACGATTTTTTTGCCTTCAAAATTTTCCTGGAACCACTGTTTTTCGATTTCCCCGCCAAGGCCCGGGGTTTCGGAGTGCTCATAGACCGTAAAGCCGGCCACGGTGGAACCGTCGTTTTCCAGGGCCATGTAGCCGTAAATTTTGCCCCACAGGCCCTGGCTTTCAATGGGGATGATATAGTTTTCGATCTCTGCGTTTTTTGTATACAGATAGATGGTCAGAATCTGTCCGTCCTGCCCGGCCCCTTCTTCCGCGGGTTCTGCAATTTCGCCGGCGGCAGACACCCGGATTTCATCAATGTTTTTTTCGTATATGTCCCGGATCTGCTCAGGGGTGTAAGCCTTGTCCCGGGATGCCAGATCCACGGTGTAAAGGACGTTTTTCTGCCGGTCACTGAGCCGGTTTTTTTCCTGCATCGGCTGCAGCCCGGTTGCCGCGGCAGTCAGCAAAAGCCCGCAGACCAGGCACATGCCCAGGGCAAAGCCGATGGATTTGATGGTCTCAGGCATGGGGAATCCTTTTTTTTACCCGCAGCCGGATTTCGGTGTACTCCAGAAGCGGGGCAAACATGTTCATAAACAAAATCGCCAGCATCACGCCCTCGGGAAACGCCGGGTTGACCACCCGGATCAGCACGGTCAGCACCCCGATGAGAAAGCCGTAGATCCATTTGGCCCGGTCCGTGCCCGGTGCGGTGACTGGATCTGTGGCCATGTAGGCTGCTCCAAAGGCAAAGCCGCCGGCCACCAGGTGATAGAAGGGATTGACCGAAAACCAGGGCAGTGTGTTCGGGGATGCCGCCAGGTTGAGCAGGAATCCGGTGGCCAGAAGGCCGGCCACTGCTGCCAGTATGGTGCGGTAGCTGGCAATGCCGAGCAATATGAGAAGTCCGGCCCCCAGAAGAGCGCAAAAGGCTGATGTGCCGCCGATGGTTCCCGGGTACTGGCCCCAAAACAGGGTTGCAAAGGTGTAGCCCTGATCGGTGAGCATTTCCTGAATATTGTTAAACGGGGCCTGAAGTTCGGTCACAGCCAGGGGCGTGGGGCCGGTGACCGCATCCACGGCGCCGGCGGCTTTTTCTTTTGCCGCCACCCATACGGCATTTCCCGACAGCTGGGCCGGGTAGGCGAAAAAAACAAACGCCCTTGCTGTCAACGCCGGGTTAAACAGGTTTCTGCCGGTTCCCCCGAACACTTCTTTTCCGATAACCACCCCAAAGGTGATGCCCGCAGCCACCTGCCACAGAGGGATGGTCGGCGGCAGGGTCAGGGGAAAAAGCAGGCCCGTGACCAGAAATCCCTCGCTAATGGGATGTTTTCGGATGGCGGCAAACAAAAGCTCCCAGAAAAGACCCACTGCGTAGGACACCAGGATAATGGGCAGGACAATGCCCAGACCCGTGGTAAATGACGGCATAAACGCCGTGGACATCTCAGATGCCAGGCGGCTGTGGTATCCGGTGTTGTAGATGCCGAAAAGCAGCGGCGGGATCAGGGCCACGAGCACAGAGCTCATGAAACGTTTCAGGTCCAGGCTGTCGCGCACCAAAGGGCGGTTTTTGGTGGCCTCTGCGGGAAAGAAAAACACGTCTTCAATGGCTTCAAACAATGGGCCCAGTTTTTCCAGCCGGCCCCCGGACTCGAAATGCTTGCGGGGCGCGTCAAATATTTTGCGCAAATTTTTCTCAATCCATCCCATTGGCTAAATCCGCTGCCTGAAATAGGCCTGTTTGGTTTCCTGAAAGGTCTGGCACAGTTCGATTTTCGACGGGCACACATAGGAGCACAGCCCGCATTCCACACAGTCGAGCATGCCGTGGGAAAGGGCCTCCTCGATTTCCCCGGCCCGGATGCATTTATAGGTGAACTGGGGTAAAATGTTGACCGGGCAGGCCCGGGTGCAGTTGCCGCAGTTCACGCAGGCACGCCCGGATCCGTGCATGTCGGCATCCACGGGCAAAGGCCGGGGATTGAAAACAGACAGAAACGTGCGCGAGCACGTGGGCTTGTTCCATCCCGGCCGCATAAATCCCAACATCTCCCGCTTTGCCGATTCCGTGATAATGCCCACAGCGGTTTCATACAAGCCGAGATGAAAATCCGGACCGCTGGAATAGCCCCGGAACAAACCACCGGCAATCCATCTGCAGCCGGAGCTTTCTCCGGGATCGGCCAGAATGCCCAACGGTGCGCCGATGCGGGTATGCCGGTACCGGCCATGGACGGATTTTCCGGACACGGCCACCGTGCGCCGGACCGGAAATCTCCCGGTTTCCAGAAACTCGCCGAGCAGGCGCACATCCTGGCCGCCTGCAAACCAGGCATGATTGTCCTCCGGCCGGGTCTTGGCATGATAATGGACCACTGCCGGATCATCAAAGGGATATCCTCCTGAAACCCTGTGGGTGACCCGGCTTTCAATTTGTTCATCCCCAAGGGACGCATCCTTGGCGCAGCAGACAAACACATTGCTGCATAAAATTTCCAGGGCTTTGATGCCGGTCTGGAAAAAACGTTTGTCTTCAGGACTTTGCAGCCAGGTGTCCGGCGGCGGGTGAAACGGGTCCTGGTTGGTGGCCGCAATCCAGATGGCTGCAGGACTTTGGCCCGGATCTGCCACCTTCCGGTAGACAAGGTCCCGGATAAGCGGCCAGACCCCGCCTTTTAAAAGGATTTCCTTCAGCGCCCCGGCATTGAGCCGGCCGAGCTTATCGGCCGGATACGGGGTGAAATCTTCAGTGGTCTGCTCTTTGTCAAGCCGGATCACAATCTCGCGGATCACCCGCCGGGGACCGTAGACAATATCCTGGATTTCTCCGGCCCCGGGGGCGGCAAATACAATGTCAGTGTTTTGCTTGTCCTCGTAAAGCGGTGTGCCGATGCGCACCCGGTCGCCCTTGGATTTCAGCAGCCGGGCCTTTAGCAGGGGGATGCGTTCAGGCGCGGATGCCACGGTTTCGGGTTCCGGGGCACTGTCCACAAAGTGCTCCGGACGGCCGGCAATCTTGAGTCCGCAGGATATCTGGGCGCTTGCGCGTTTCATGGATGATTTCATTCTCCGGGTTTCCGCACTTTGCCGGCCGCGCCGGCAAGTACAATGGCCATGGTGTTTTTAAGTCCTGATTATTATAACTGCAATCCGGCTTTCCTGCAAAAAATTCCCGGAAAGGCATGCTTTGGGCCATGGCGCTGCCGGGTCATCCCACAAAGGGGCGGCGCAGCACCGTGTCTTTTTTCCAGCGCTGGTCGTTTTTATACGGATATGCGATGTTATAGTGCAGGCCGCGGCTTTCCTTTCGGTGCATGGCGCACCGGATGATGAGTTCGGCCACGATGGCGATGTTGCGCAGTTCAATGAGATTGGGGGTGACCTTGAAGTTCCAGTAGTATTCCTGGATTTCGTCGCTGATAATTTCGATTCTGCGCCGGGCCCGGGCCAGGCGTTTGTCCGAGCGGACGATACCAACGTAATTCCACATGAGCCTGCGGATTTCATTCCAGGTGTGGGTGATGACAATGGCCTCATCGCTGTCCATGGTTCCCATATCATCCCACACCGGAATATCTGCGATATCGGAAAAATCCGTGTCCCGGATTTCCTCTGCAGCCGTGAGGGCCGCCTGGTGGGCGTAGACCAGGCCTTCGAGAAGTGAGTTGCTGGCCAGGCGGTTGGCCCCGTGCAGACCCGTACAGGCGGTTTCGCCAATGGCGTAAAGGCGCTGGATGCTGGTTCTGCCGTGGATGTCCGTGGATACCCCGCCGCACATGTAATGGGCCGCCGGCACAACAGGAAGGGCCTGGCGGGTCATGTCAAAACCGAATTCCAGACATTTTGCATACAAATGGGGAAAGCGCGAGCGTACAAATTCCGGATCCCGGTGGGAGATGTCAAGAAACACGGCCTCATCGCCGCGTTTTTTGAGTTCCGAGTCAATGGCCCGGGCCACCACATCCCGGCAGGCCAGTTCTCGCTGGGGGGCATAGTCGGCCATAAAGGCGGTGCCGTCGGAGTTGCGCAAAATCCCGCCTTCTCCCCGGACGGTTTCGGAAATCAGGAAATTTTTTGCCTGCGGATGAAACAGGCAGGTGGGGTGAAACTGTACGAATTCCAGGTTTGCCACGGCCGCCCCGGCCCGGTAGGCCATGGCAATGCCGTCGCCTGTGGCAATGTCCGGGTTACTGGTATAGGAATAAACCTTGCCGGAACCGCCTGTGGCCAGCACAACGATGCCGGCCAGAAATGTGTGGATTTCACCGGTACCGCGTTTGAGCACGTATGCGCCAAAACATTGATCCTCGTGGCCGGTGATGGTCTGCCCGCGCTTTAGCCGGGTGGAGCGGGTGATCAGGTCAATGGCGATATGGTTTTCAAATATGTCAATGCGCTCATGATGCCTTGCCCGGTTGACCAGGGCTTCTTCCACGGCCCGGCCCGTAAGATCGTCGACATGCACGATCCGGTTAAATCCGTGGCCGCCTTCCCGGCACAGGTCCAGTTCCAGCCGGCCGTCACTGCTTTGGTTAAAGCCCACGCCGATTTCAGCCAGCTCCCGGATCCGGTCCGGGGCCGAGCAAACCACCATTTCCACAACGTTTTGGTTGCACAGCCCGTCGCCCGAGTCCAGGGTGTCGGCAACATGGGATTCAAACGTGTCATCCGGATCCAGCACCGCTGCGATGCCGCCCTGGGCGTAAACCGTGTTGCTGTCAGTGAGGCCTTTTTTGGTGACAATGGCCACCCGGCTGTGCTCGGCGGTTTTCAGGGCAAATAAAAGCCCGGCCACCCCGCTTCCGATGACCAGAAAGTCAAATCGGTGTTCCATAGATGGGCTCTTTTTTTATCTCAGGCCGGGGCGCTTTTTCCTGGATGCGATCCGGTTTCCGATGATCATTCCCAGCAGCAAAACCCCGGCCCCGGCCAGGAACCATTTCAGACCCGCGGAGAAAAACGCGTCAGATACCTGCTTTTCCAGGGCCTGGATCCGCTGATTTTTTTCTTCCAGGGTTTTTGTGGCACTGGCGTGCTCGTCTTTGAGCTTCAGGTAATCCGCGGATTCCTCCTGAAGGGCGGCATATTCATTTTCCAGGGATTTGAGGTCCTCCCGGGTGCTTGTCAGCTCATCGGCCAGTTCCTGGTTGCGTTTGATCAGGCGCTGGTTTTCCTCGGTTAAAGACTTTACCTTTGTGCGCAACGGCCCGATTTCCTCCTGCAGAGACTCGGCAACAAGGCTTTTGGGCTTTTCCCTGGTGAGATAACGGGAAAACACCCAACCGGTGGTGTCATCTGAGAGGCGAATCCGGGTCCAGTTCTCCTCGGTTTCCAGGGTTTCCACGGTCCGGCCGGATTTGAGCATCTTGACGATCCGGTAATTCAGACCGGGACCGGTCCGAAGGGTGATTTCCATTAAATCGCCGATATAGCGGGTCTCGGCATGGGATGGGGCTGCCATGCATAGTGACAAAAATCCAAGAACGAAAACAATGGCCGTTTTTTTCATATTTTTACCGGTTCCTTTAAGGTGGATGGTGCCGTAAAAAGTCCAATATCTGCGTTACGCGCAATTTCTCAGAATTTCACGTACGGATAAGTACCCTGCATTCTTCGAAATTGCGCAAGCCTTGATCTTGAACTTTTTACGGCACCATCTGAAATCAGACTTTTTACGGTGCCATCAAGGTTTAATGTAAAAACAAAACATATCCAATCTGCCTGCGCGGTGCAAGACAAAATCCCGGTTTCGTTTCCAGGCAAGCCCGGCCGGGCTCTGTTTTTGGAGCGAAAAAATTGATCCCCACCGCAGGGCTTGCCTCCTGATCAGCAGCAAGCAATGCAAAAAGCTTTCTACGGACTGCAGGCCTGCAGATGCGCTGCCAGGTTTGAAAGGCGCCTGGCGGGCTTGTCGTTTTTCAGGGCAACGCCGATGGCTTTGGCATTGCCCACCAGTACAACCAGGTGCCTGGCCCGGGTGATGGCCGTATAGAGCAGATTGCGCTGGAGCATGACATAGTGCCGGGTGATCATGGGCAAAATTACGGCCGGATATTCCGATCCCTGGGATTTGTGCACGGTAATGGCGTATCCAAGGGTCAGTTCGTCGAGTTCATCGGCTTCATAGGAAACCGGCCGGCCGTCATAGTCCACCCGGAGAACCGGATCTGCGGCTTCTGTGCCGGTGATAATGCCGATATCGCCGTTAAAGACCTCCTTGGCATAATTGTTTTTCAGGTGCATGACCCGGTCGTTTACGCAGAATTCATGATTCAGGCCCTTTACCCCTTTTTTGCCGGGATTGAGGGCCTTTTGCAGCTTTTGGTTTAAGCTGATGGTGCCCGCCGGGCCCTTGTGCACGGGTGAGAGCACCTGGATGTCCCGGCCGGGGGCAAGACCGTAAATATCCGGCAGTGTTTGAGTGGCAAGATCCACGATGGCTTCTGCCGCCTCCTCGGGCGTGTGGGCCTCGAGCAGGCAGAATTCCTGCCCGTTGCTGTTTGCGTCCATGTTTTCGGGCTCAGGCGTGCGGCCGCGCCGGATGTTGTGGGCGTTGCGGACAATGGCGCTGCGGGCGGCCTGCCGGAAGATCTCAGTTAAAAAATGCACCGGAATACGGCCGGACTCGATAATATCGGCCAGGACATTTCCCGGCCCCACCGGCGGCAGCTGAAATACGTCGCCCACAAGGATGAGCCGGGCATTGAACCGCGTGGCGCCCACAAGGTGGTACATCAATTCCGCATCGATCATGGAGGCTTCGTCAACAATGAGCACATCTGCCTCAACAGGATCGTCCCGGGACTTTTCAAAACATCCGGTTTCAAAATGATAGCCCAGAAGCTTGTGGATGGTATGGGCGGTTTTTCCGGTGATTTCGGTCAGGCGCCGGGCAGCCCGGCCTGTGGGTGCTGCCAGGCAAACCCGGAAGCCCGCGCTTTTGAAAACCGCGGCAATGCACTGGACCAGGGTGGTTTTGCCGGTGCCCGGCCCGCCGGTGATCACTGAAACCGGGGAGGCCAGCACCCCTTCCAGGGCCTGTTTCTGCTCATCTGAAAGCCGGACGGCAAACCGGTCCTCCATTTGTTCTGCCGGATCAATGCTGTTTGAAAGAGCCGGGTCCGGACAAGAAGACATCATGGCTGAAAGGCGCATTGCAATGCCGGTTTCAGCCTCGTGGAGCAGGGGGAGATAGATATGCCGGCATCTGTCATTTGACTGCCCGTCGCCGTTGCCGGCTTCCATGTACATCTTGCCGGCAGCAAGCAATTGTTCCAGGCCCAGGCCGGCGGATTGGTTGTCGACTCCGAATTTTTGTTCAAGCTTGCGAAACAGTTCGTCTTCCGGATAAAACATGTGACCGGAAGATGCGCTCTGATAAAGCAGATGCTCGATGCCGGCCGCAGCCCGCACTTCCGGATCGGGCTGCAGATCCGCGTGTCTGGCAATGGCATCGGCGATCACAAAGCCCTGGCCCGGAATGTCTTCTGCCAGTCGGAAAGGATCCCGGGTGAGCACTTCCATGGCCTCAACGCCGTACTGTCTGAATATCTTTCCGGCATATGCGGCCTCTATGCCGTGCTGCTGCAGAAACTCCATGATATCGGCAATGCTTCTGTGATGCTCCCACTGCCGTGCGATATCCGCAGCCCGGGTTTCACCGATACCCGAAATTTCACGGAGCCGCTCAGGCTGGTTGTCCAGGATATCCAGGGCTTTTGTGCCAAAAGCTTCGATAATGCTTTCGGCAAGGCTTGGACCGATGCCCTTGATCAGACCGGAGCCGAGATACTGCCGGATTCCGTCCACCTCCGAGGGGCGCGTGATTTGGGCCTGCTGAAACGCGAACTGCTCCCCGTAGCGGGGATGGGTCACCCATTTGCCAAGAATTTTTACTGCCTGGCCCGGGGCGGCTCCGGGCAGGTGTCCCACAATGGTGACCCCGGCCCTGTCCGGCCCGGCTTCCATCTGCGCAACCGTGTAATGGGTATCTGTGCTGTGAAATGTGATCCGCCGGATCCGGCCCTGCAGCTCCATCATGGCGTCGGGTTACCTGTCATCACGCGCTACCGCAAAAGCGTCATGATAGCCCGCCCGGATCAGGAGCAGTTCTGTGTTCCGGGCTTTTGCCAGGGACTCAAACCGGCCCACCCGAACCCGGTAAAAGGTGGCATCAGCACGGTTGACCTCGGTGACGGTCACCGGGTTATAATCCGCTGCCGCAATGGTGTCGCGCATGGATTCTGCCAGATTCTTTTCCGAGAACGCCCCGATCTGGATGGTGAAATCCCCGCTATGATAATCGCCGTGGCTGCCGGAGGCCTTTTGGCGCTGCGGATGGTCTTTTTCCAGCACTGCGATTTCCACCGGTGCCGTGCCCGGTCCGATCATATCGATCTGCCGGGCGGCATGGCGGGAAAGGTCAATGATCCGGCCGTTGACAAAGGGGCCCCGGTCGTTGATGCGCACCACGGTCTGCTTGTTGTTGCGCTTGTTTTTTACCAGTACATACGTGCCCATGGGAAGGGTTTTGTGGGCTGCGGTGCGCGCGTCCATGTTGTAGGTTTCCCCGCTGGCGGTTTTGCGGCCGTGGAACGGGTGGCCGTACCACGAAGCGTATCCGGATTCGCGAAATCCGCGGGAATCCGGTATGGGGTGATACCACCGACCGTTTATCTGATAGCTTTTGGATGTTTTTTCAGCCGGCGGCGGGGTGGTTCGGCACCCGGCAAGCCAGAGGCCGGCGGCTGCCGCAAAAGCCAGAATCAGGGCAGCACGCCGGCCCGTACCCGGAGACAGGGTCATAACAGAAAATCCTTTGGTTCTTTTAAAGCCAGCCTGCTATTTGCCAAGGGCGATGCGAAGCACCTGGCGCATTTTCTCCACAAAATGAAACTCGATTTCTTCTTTGACATTGGCCGGAATGTCTTCCATGTCCTTTTCATTGAACTTGGGAAGGATGATGCTTTTGATTCCGGCCCGGTGTGCGGCCAGCACTTTTTCCTTGATTCCGCCAACCGGCATGACCTGACCCCGGAGGGTGATTTCTCCGGTCATGGCCAGATCCTTGGACGTGGGCGTGTTGGTCAGAAGCGATGCAATGGCGGTCAGCAGGGTGACGCCTGCAGAAGGCCCGTCCTTGGGCACCGCGCCGGCCGGCACATGGACGTGCAGGTCGTGCTTGTCAAAAAAGTCTTCGGGTATCTTGAGTACGCCGGCATTGGCCCGGATATAGCTTAAGGCCGCATTGGCCGATTCCTTCATCACTTCCCCGAGCTGGCCGGTGAGGGTGAGCTTGCCGCTGCCCTTCATGGTTGTGGCCTCAATAAAAAGAAGATCCCCGCCGGCCTCGGTCCATGCCAGTCCCATGATCACCCCGGGGGTGGCAACCCGTTTTTTGATCTCGTCAAAGGAATAGCGCACCGGGCCGAGATAATCGCGTACATCCCTGCGGCCCACCTTGACGAATTCGGCTTCCTCTTTGGCGATCTTTGTGGCCGCACCCCGGCAGATGTTGGCCAGTTCCCGCTCCAGGTTGCGCAGGCCCGCCTCCCGGGTATAGCCGGAAATAATGTGCTTGACAGCCCCCGGAGTGATGTTGATCTGATCGGCTTTCAGGCCGTGAGCGGTTCTCTGGCGGGGGATGAGAAAGCGCGTGGTGATCTTTAGCTTGTCTTCCATGGTATAGCCCGACAGCCGCAAAACCTCCATGCGATCGAGCAGGGCCGGAGGGATGGTGTCGAGGATATTGGCCGTGGTGACAAACATCACCTTTGACAGGTCAAAGGCCACGTCCAGGTAATGATCCGTAAACGAGTAGTTCTGCTCTGGATCCAGTACTTCCAGAAGCGCGGATGACGGATCACCCCGGAAGTCTGTGCCCACCTTGTCGATTTCATCGAGCATGAACACCGGATTTTTGGAGCCGGATCTGCGGATGCCCTGGATGATGCGTCCCGGCATGGACCCCACATAGGTGCGCCGGTGGCCGCGGATTTCCGCCTCATCCCGGATGCCGCCCAGGGCCATGCGCACAAACTTGCGCCCCAGGGCCCGGGCAATGGAGTTGCCCAGCGATGTCTTGCCCACTCCGGGCGGGCCCACCAGGCACAGAATCGGCCCCTTGATCTCCGGGTTGAGCTTGAGCACGGCCAGATATTCCAGTATCCGGCGCTTTGCTTTTTCCAGGCCGTAGTGATCGTTTTCCAGAACCTTTTCCGCGCCTTCCAGGTCCAGGTGGTCCTCTGTTATCTCGTTCCAGGGAAGGGCGGTCATCCAGTCCAGATAGGTAAGGGCCACGGAGTATTCGGCCGATGACGGATGCATGCGGCTCAGCCGGTTTAATTCCCGCTCGGCCTCTTTTCTGGCTTCTTCGGGCATGTTTTTTTCATGGATCTTTGTGCGGTATTCCTCCACCTCGCTGCCGGACTCATCCATTTCCCCGAGTTCCTGCTGGATGGCCTTGAGCTGCTGGCGCAGGTAATATTCCCGCTGCTGTTTTTCCATGTCGCCCTTGACCTGGGACTGGATTTTGTTGCCGATTTCCAGGATTTCAAACTGGTAGCTCACCAGCTGGGTGACCTTGCGCAGCCGGGGCTTGATGTCATAGAGTTCGAGTACTTCCTGCTTTTCCTGAACCCCGGAGTCTATGGTGGAGGTGACCATGTCGGCCAGGGTGCCGGGTTCCTCCAGGGACTTGGCCATGGAGCCCATCTCGTCGGGCAGGGCAGAGGACAGTTGTACCACCTGCTGGTACTGGGAAACCAGGTTGGACATCATGGCCTCGATTTCCTTGTCCCGGGCCTCCTCGATGTGGACATGTTCCACCTGTGCCTTGAGATAGGGCTGGGTTTCCAGGTACTCCCGGACATTAAACCGCCCGATGCCCTGGAGCAGAATCTGGGCGCGGTTGTCCTCTGCCTTGGCCATTTTCAGGATCACCGCGCTGCAGCCGACTTCGTAGAGATCCTCTGCGCTGTATTCGTTTTTGGGGTCCGTGTGCCGGGAGGCCACCACGCCCACCAGCCGGTCCCTGGACATGGCCTCGTCAATGAGCTGGATGGATTCCTCCTGCATGACAATCAAGGGCAGGACCATCTTGGGAAACAGCACCACGTTAAACAGCGGGAGAATCGGCAGCTGCTCGGGTATATTGTCAAGGTTCGGAGTTTGTTGCTGCGGGCTTTGTGCCATTTATTTGCCTCCGGATCTGTCCGTTTGAAATGGGTACAAGGATTTGGTCTAGTCCGAACTGATCGGAATTGTTTGCCGTTTCTGGGACGGCAGTTTGGCGACCTCGATGTAGAGAAATCCGTTTTTATGCCTGGCAGTAATGTTTTCCGTATCCACAGGGGCCTTCAGGTAAAGGATCCGCTCAAACGGGCCGTACTGGATTTCAGCCAGGCGATACCGGCCGTTTGGCGCCGGCGGGGCGCCCTGCCGGCGGCCGGAGATCCGTATGGCCCTGGGGTTGACTTCCAGTTCCAGGTCCTCCTTGTCCACACCGGGCACCTCGGCTGTGATGTAGATCTTTTCCGCTGTCTCATAAATATCGAGCTGTGGTTTCCAGGTGGCCTGGGAGGAAAAGGAAAACATCGGGCTCATGGATTGAAACAGATCTGATATGTTTTTTTGGAAATTGGATTCGTTAAAATCATTGGTGAATCGAATCTTGATGTATTCCATCAGCCGAACTCCCCGGATTGGCGATTGAAAGTTTCAAGGTTGACGGCTTTGTAAAAAGCCCAATATCTGCGTTACGCGCGATTTTTCAGAATTTCACGTACAGCTAAGCACGCTGCATTCTTCAAAATCGCGCAAGCCTTGATCTTGAACTTTTTACAAAGCCGTCTAAAAACCGACTTTTTACGAGTGCATCAAGGTTGCCCGGCCTGCTGCAGGCCCGTGCACTTCTCTTTTATTAAATTAACACCGGTTTGCGGATTTGTAAAGTTGCCAGGAGGCCACGTTTGGCCGGCAGCCGGGGGCGGTTACTTTTTGGTTGAAACACTGCGCTCCGATCGGCCCAGTACCCATGCCACGCCGCAGCCCGCCATGAAGCTGTGGCGGGTTTCCACCAGGGGACTGTCTTCAAACACGGCCCCGGCCAGGTTGTCGTATCGTATAAACATGCCCACCCAGGTGTTTTCAAACCGGCGGCTGGCAGAAAACATAAGGGAAGTGCCGCTGTAGCCGCCTTCGGCCTCCCAGGCCGGCCGGGTTTCTGTGGCGTATTCATGGCTGACTTCGTAATAATATGCGTGGTAGCGACGATCGGCAAAAATCGGTCCCAGGGTGGCCCCGAAATTCCATCCCCCGGCCCTGTCCATGAGATCGAGATTGAGCTGGGGATGGGCCTTCCAGCCCTCATGATCAATGAAAGTGAAATCCGAGGCAAATACCGCCCGCACGGGCAGGCGGAAGCGGAGTCGGGTGCGGTTGTTTTCGTAAAGCAGGTAATTGACCGACGGGCCGATTTCCCCCACCGGATCCAGGTCCGGCATGTTTTCCCGGGCATCGCCCTTGTCGCTGGAAGCCGGTATGGCCCCGTCTGCGCTTATATCCACCCGGAGTTTCGGCGTGTCATACAAAAGACCCCGGATGCCCTCCCGGTCCACTTTCAGAAAATCGCCCCGGAAGATCACGTAGGGCATGGGCACCAGATAGAATTCCTGGTTTTCCGAGCCCCGGTAGGCGGGCATGGTCAACGGGGCAACGCCGATGCCAAGCTCCCACAGGGGTTTTTGCTCATGGGTTTGAGCGTGCACAGGGGCGGCAAGGGCGGTCATGCATGCCAGTGCGGCAAAAAGAAGCCGTTTGCAGGCCTTTGTCCGTATCATAAAAAATATTTTGGCTGTGTTCATGAAAGTTGTCTGCTTCCTTTTTGTTTGTTTATGGTAAATGCCGGGTAGTTCTCAGACCGGTAGGCGCGCTTGTGCGCACCCAGGCAAAGGCCCTGGAGCATGGCCCGGTCCGTGCTGTTTAAAATCATGTGCATAAGATCCGCGCCGCGCAATTGGCCAAGGCTGCCGGCTGTTGCGGCGATTTCGTCAAACCGGTACACCGGGTCTTTTCGGATGGCGCCGCCGGCCATGGTCAGGGGCACGGTTTCGCCTGAATGAATCAGTTCGGAGCAGCTTGGCGTGCTGTGATCCGCCGTGACCACGGCAAGGATGTCTTTTTCTTTGCTTTCCAGAAAATTCAAAAGCCCGGAAAACCCGCTGTCCAATGCGGAGATGACTTCTGCCTTGCGCTCCGGGGTTTCCCTGTGAGAGACCTGATCCGGGACCTTGGTGTGCACGTGGATAAAGTCGTGGTTCGGATCGTCAATGGCGGCTTGGATTCTTTCGGCCAGGTCTTTTCCGGGGTCGGCCGAGTCCCGTACCCGGGTGAAATCAAAGCCCAGTTCCATGGCAAGACCCTGATAGACTGAACCGGATGCGATCATGGCCGGGGAAAACCCCCATTTTTCCGCAAAAGCCGTAAGCGGCTTTCTTTTTCCAGCCCGCTGGGTCACAAGGAAATTGGGGTTCATGGCCGGTGTCGGGACGCCGGGGTCTGGGGCCGGGGCGGTTAACCGGTCCGCGCACCAGGCAAGGTAATGGTTTAGAGCGGCGGCGGTTTTTTCCGCCCGGTCCGGCTCTTTGGTGCGGGCAAGGGGCATGACCCTGGCAACGGGGCTTTTTTCCAAAACAGGATCCGAATCTGAAATATCTGCGCTCACATGGCCGGAGAGGGTCAGGATTGCATCATTGCGCCCGGTCTGATGGAGCCGGAAGTTGATTTTTTTGTAATCATAGGCGCTGATCTGTTTGTAAAACCGGCTCAAAAAATCCCGGTCCCCCGGGATATCATCTCTGCCGTGTTCCAGAAACGCCCTCTTGTTTGTGTCAATTTTGATCCGGCAGAGATGGGCCAGCACCAGTACGTCGGAATCGGCAAAAGGCACTTTCCCGCCCGCAGCCTCCAGCAGGCCCCGGCCGGGAAAATCTGCAAGGTTGTAGCCAAACATCAGAAAATGGGCCATCTCGCTTGGCAAACAGTACCCCGGGGACAGGGCGTGATAGGTCCCGTTGGCCCCCATGGCGGCAATCCTGTCCAGATTGGGGGTGCGGGCTGCGGCCAGGGGGGTTTTGTGTTCCAGCCGGGCATAAGTGCGGTCGCCCAGACCGTCTAACAAAACCAGGATTGCTTTCATGTTTTGATTCTCCATTAGGGGGCGCGGGCGATCGGGTTTAAAGTGCGATGGTACTCGTTTGTTTTTTTCCCCCCGGTCCGGCCAGGTATTGGTCAACGATCTTTCGGGTTTGCATCAATCCTTCGGGTTCCCTGATTTCAAGGGTCCACCAGGTGCATCCCGTGTCCATGAGAAGATCCAGACGCCGGGCAATGTCGGCCATATCTGATGGCGGAATATGTCCCTTTCCCTCAATTTCCTCGTGATAGACATGGGCGCTGCAAATCCGGTTTTTGTGCGGGGACAAAAAGTCCTCCGGGCTGTACTGTTGAGTCTGCACGGCCTGACAGACCCGGGCATGGCCGATGTCAAAGGTAATGCCCGCGCCGGAGTACCGGATGAGTTTTTCGAACAAATTGGGCTTTGCCGTCCACCCCCACGCAAGGTTTTCCAGGCAGAGGCGCACGTTTAAGCCTGCGGCATAATTGACAAGTTCCCGGAGGCTTTCAATGGTGGTGTTCCATGACAGAATTCGCGTGGTATCCCGGCCCAGACCCACATGCAATGTCAGGTAACCTCCCCCTGTCTTGGCGACCAGTCGGATGATTTTTCGAAAAAGGCCCGTGGCACGCCGCTGCTGCGCAGGATCTTCATGGCCGATATCCACCCGGTCAAACGGGCAGTGATAACGGATTTCCAGGGGGGCCAGGGCTTTGATTTGCTTTGCCCACAGGCTTTCTTCACGGGGGCTTTGGGGTATGGCGGCGATGTCAAATGACCAGTCAATTCCGTCAAAACCGTGTCTCCGGGCAAAAGCGTAAAGGTCCCGTGGATTTTTCATAAAATTGCACATGGCGATTTTCACCGCCGGCTTTTTGAGTTTGTTTATTTCTGATTCATGCATTGACTCATGACCTGGCTTGCGATTTTCTGATGCGCTGGTATCTGACCGTCCATGTAGGCGGTTACAATCTCCCGGACAACCGGGCCGGCAAATTCATGCAAATAGCGCATAACCGGTTCAATGTCCACGCCTGTTGGCCCTGTGCATTTTTTGTAATTTCCTGAAAGGCTGCAGCAAAGCTGTTCTTTGCCCTGCTGCCATGGCATTTCCAGGATTTTTTCAATTTCAGTGCCGTCAGCAATTTCAGCCAGGGGCATGTTTAAGCGGATGCCAAAGAAGCTCAGGGCCTCTGCGTAAAAATCCAGGGCTTTTTTGACCTGGTTGATTTTGACGGCTCCGCTGTGGGAGGTCCGTTCCCCTGCGATAATATTGGCATTGCCCAGTTTGCCGGCCAGGGGAGCGCGCACGCTGTGCAGGTACAGATGGCAGCCCGGGCACGGCGAATATTTGCCGAAGCGTTCCACGCAGTCGCTTATAAAACGGCCGTTTAGCGCATGCCAGAATTCAGGCGAGCCCACTATGAGCAGCGGGTGCACCCGGACTTGCGGCAGGCGCCGGGCAAGGCGGTCGGCGGCCTCCGGCACGCTTTGCCATTGGCCGTACTCGGTTCCGGTATAGGCATAGACCGGCAGAAGGTTGCTGTATCCGTGTTGTTCGGCTGCACATACCGCGGCGGCCACACTGTCCCGGCCGGCGATTTCAACAATGGCCAGATCCCGCATCTGCTGATAGGCGGCGATGTGTTTTTGCGGCAGCATCCATTCGGGCAGGGCAGTGACCAGTTCCGGCTTGTCCCGGAAAACCGCCGCCAGTTTTTTGTTCCGGTCATTTGTTGCGCCAAAAGTGCTCATCCTGGCTCCAGTGGTCTGACGTGGATCGGTTTGAGGTGTGAATCTGCTGCGAATAAATATACATTTTTATGTGCAATAGTGAAAGGCACAATCCTGCAGCCTTTGAAAAAATCAGCAGCTGCAGGCCTGATTTTTGGGCAAATGGAGCGGAAAATATTTTTTGCTGATTTTTATGATGGCACAAAGATTGCTTTTGTAAAAGCAGTTGACCAGTTAAGTTGTCCTCCTTAATTGTCAACCTCCCTGATTCAGCAGCGCACCGGGAATTGCCGGTCTGGTGCGCTGCTGATTTTTTTTGCGCTCATGGCAGGGCGCAAAACAGTGGTTTCCATGTGTTGCCGTTACACGTGTTACCCGGACGTTGGGGTAACGTTTTTAACGGCCGCTTCTTTCTGATTTGCCGAAGCCCTTGTCCGGGAATATATTGCTTTATATTCCAGCCGCAATCCCGGTGATCTGCCGGCGTTTATCAATGCGTGTCTCAAATTGCCGGAAGCCTGACAGAAAACCGGTTTTGGCACATCACAGGGTGGCCGGCTTAAAACCCACTGCAGCGCCTGGCGGCAGGAGTGAATGTATGAACGGCGGACAAATCATTGCGCAGATATTAAAGGCCCGCGGAGTGGAATTTGTATTCACCCTTTGCGGGGGACATATCTCTCCGATACTGGTGGGGGCAAAACAGGAGGGAATACGGGTTGTTGACGTAAGGCAGGAGCCCACAGCCGTTTTTGCCGCTGATGCGGTCTCAAGGCTGACCGGTGTTCCCGGG
Organism: Desulfosalsimonas sp.; assembly: GCF_055149105.1. NCBI lineage: Bacteria > Pseudomonadati > Thermodesulfobacteriota > Desulfobacteria > Desulfobacterales > Desulfosalsimonadaceae > Desulfosalsimonas > Desulfosalsimonas sp. The sequence goes on from NZ_JBSRLA010000032.1 coordinate 37,247, forward strand.
GTTGCGGTCGTCACGGCAGGCCCGGGTGTGACCAATTCGGTCACGGCAGTGAAAAACGCGCAAATGGCCCAATCACCCCTTGTTTTGTTTGGCGGCGCACCGGCCACGGCTTTGCGGGGCAAAGGCGCACTGCAGGACATCGAACAGATCAAGCTGTTTGAAACTCTTGTGAAATGGTCAGCCACGGTCAGGCAGGACTGTGATTTGGCAGCCATTGTTGAGGAAGCCTTTGATGTGGCCAAATCCGGAATCCCCGGGCCTGTTTTCATCGAATGTCCCATTGATCTGCTATATGACGAAAAGGTGGTGCGCGGATGGTATCAAAGAAAATCAGGACAGGGCACTGGATTAACAGACAGGGTGACAAACTGGTATCTGCGCCGGCATGTGGACAAGCTGTTTGCCTGCTCGCCGGTCAGTGTCAAACATGCTGAAAAACAATCCATTGATCCGTTTTCAGTTGATTTCGAGGATGTGGATGCGGTCTGCAAAAGGATTTGCCAAGCCAGCAGGCCGGTGATGATCATTGGCAGCCAGGCGGCCCTGAGGCCCGAAAAGATACATGCGCTTTCCGATGAATTAAAACAACTTGAAATCCCGATCTTTCTGGCGGGAATGGCAAGGGGGCTTGCCGGGCCGGATCATCCGGCGCAATTCAGACACGGCAGAAGCAGTGCCTTAAAAGCCGCTGATCTGGTTATCATCGCGGGCATGCCTTGTGATTTCCGGCTCGATTACGGCCGGCAGATCAGCAGCGACGCCTTTTATATTGCCATAAACCGCAGCAAAGCGGACATGAAGCAAAACAAAAAGCCCGATCTTGCGATTCAGGCAGATCCGTGCACTTTCCTGCTTGCCATGGCCGGGCGGCTGGAATGTGGGCCGCAGGATTCGGTCATCGGCGATTGGACACGGCGGCTTCAGGAAAATGAGAGCCGTGGCAGAGAACGGATCTCGCAATTCATGGGCGCACAAACCGATTTTATCAACCCGCTGTATCTTTGCGACCGGATAAGCCGCGCAATGGATGAAAACAGTGTCATCATCGGCGACGGCGGCGATTTTGTGGCCACGGCCTCCTATATTGTCCAACCCGGGGGGCCGCTTTGCTGGCTTGATCCCGGACCCTACGGCACCCTGGGGGTGGGAGCCGGATTTGCGCTGGCAGCCGCTCTTGTCCGGCCGGGTTGTGCTGTTTGGATCCTTTACGGTGACGGGGCTGCAGGCTACAGCATAATCGAGTTTGACACTTTTGTGCGCCACGGGCTGCCGGTTATCGCTGTTGTGGGAAATGATGCCGGCTGGAGTCAGATTGCCAGGGAGCAGAAAGAGATTTTCGGCAATGACGTGGGCACTGTGCTCAGGCACAATAAATACGATGAGATCGCAGGCGGGCTGGGTGCAAAAGGTTTTCTGCTCTCAGATCCCGAGTCAATCGATTCTGTGATGAGTGCTGCAAAAACAGCGGCCGGAAAAGGGCATCCGGTGCTGATCAATGCCATAATCGGCGGCACGGATTTTCGAAAGGGCTCGATTTCCATGTAGTGATGGCGCCGGAAAAAGCTTTTTACCGCGTCCGCTGTTTGTCAGGAAGGAAGCCCTGCGGCCGGGGTCAGTTTTTTCGCTCCTGACCGTTTACGGATTCAGCCAATGCCT
>NZ_JBSRLA010000033.1:0-38335 GCF_055149105.1 Desulfosalsimonas sp.
CCAATATCTGCGTTACGCGCAATTTCTCAGAATTTCACGTACGGATAAGTACGCTGCATTCTTCGAAATTGCGCAAGCCTTGATCTTGAACTTTTTACGTCACCATCTGAAATCAGACTTTTTACGGTGATAGCAAATCTGCTTGGTTTACAATTTTGGGAATAAATCTTCATTTATAAAATTAACCTTGTATTTGTTGGTGTCAATTTTCGGGGTTGCAATTTGACCGGGAGTGAAGACAAATTATGATTGTGTGGATATGCGTTTTCGGATAAAAAAAATTGTATTTGTTTCAAAAAGGCAACGTGTCAGGGGGTGAAACGGGTGGTTTTCAAATGATCCGGAAAGGATTTTTTTATCTTGCGAAAAGACATCGACCTTGCAAAATTTCAAGAAGCACTGGAAAAGCGCCTGGAAGCCATTGAAAGCGGGCAGGCCGACAAAAAAGACGACAGCGCCCCCCTGGAACTGGACCAGGCGCGCACGGGCAGGCTTTCGCGCATGGATGCCATGCAGCAGAAAGCCATGTCCCGGGCTGCATCCCGCCTGGCTGAGCAGGAGCGCAGGCGGATTTACAAGGCGCTTGAGCGCATGAAGGAAGGCGATTACGGGTATTGCGTTAATTGTGACGAGGAAATTGCAGAAGGCCGTCTGCGTTTTGATCCCAGTGTGGCAACCTGCATTGAATGCGCACGCAAGGCGGAAAAATAGTATATTTTCATCCTCCGGGACTGGGCGGGCAGGGAATTATTGATATTCCCGGGTCTTTAAAAAGGTAATGTCCGGCCATTGCTCGGACTCATAATTGAGCCGCCACAGGGTCGGGGCGAGATAGACCAGCTCCCCCCGGGCATCGGTTGCCAGATGGGACTGGCAGGCTTTTTTAAATGCATCCAGCTTTTTTTTGTCACTGCACCGGACCCATCGGGCTGCGGCATACTCGGCGGGTTCATAGGCGGCATCCACACCGTATTCGGTTTTTAGCCGCTCCATGGTCACGTCAAACTGCAGCACACCCACCGCCCCAAGAATCAAATCGCTTCCGAACACCGGCTGAAACAACTGAATGGCGCCTTCTTCAACCAACTGGTGAACTCCTTTTTTCAGCTGCTTGGCCTTGAGCGGGGATTTGAGGCGCACCCGGCGGAAATGTTCCGGGGCAAAGCTGGGCACTCCGGTAAACCACAGGGGTTCTTTTTCCGAAAACGTATCCCCGATGCAAATTGTGCCGTGGTTATGGATGCCGATAATGTCGCCGGGCCAGGCTTCTTCGGCAAATTCCCGGTCCTGGGCCATAAAAGTGATGGGATTGGCCAGTTGGACGGTTTTTCCGGTCCGGTGGTGGCGCACCCGCATGCCCCGTTCAAATCTGCCGGAACAGATGCGCAGAAACGCGATCCTGTCTCTGTGGGCCGGATCCATGTTGGCCTGGATTTTAAACACAAAACCGGAAAATTCCTTTTCCTCAGGATAAACCATGCGGGTGGCAGCCGGCCGGGGCTGGGGCGGCGGGGCGATTTCCACAAATGTGTCCAGCAGTTCGCGCACGCCGAAATTGTTGACGGCGCTGCCGAAAAAAACCGGTGTCTGGCTGCCGTTTAAAAAATCCGCCATATCAAAGGGATTGGCCGCACCTTCCAGCAGTTCCACGTCCTGGCGCAGTTCGGCGGCCTGGCTGCCGAGGATTTCATCCAGCCTGGGATCACTTGTGTCCCGGATGGTCAAAACATCGTCCGGAAGACGTTCCTGGCCCGGGGTAAACAGGTTGAGTTCCTTGCGGTAAAGGTTGTAGGTGCCCTTAAACCGCTTTCCCATGCCAATGGGCCAGGACAGGGGGGCGCACTCGATTTGCAGGGTGTTTTCAATATCATCAATGATATCCAGCGGCGCCATGCCTTCCCGGTCAAGCTTGTTGATAAAGGTGATGATCGGGGTGTTTCGCATCCGGCAGACTTCCATGAGTTTGCGGGTCTGGGGCTCAACGCCCTTGACGCTGTCAATCACCATGACCGCGCTGTCCACTGCGGTCAGCACCCGGTAGGTGTCTTCTGAGAAATCCTGGTGGCCCGGGGTGTCCAGCAGGTTGATTTGGCAATCCCGGTAGGAAAACTGCATTACGGAGCTGGTCACGGAAATGCCCCGGGCCTGCTCGATGGCCATCCAGTCGCTGGCTGCATGCCGGGTTGCCTTGCGCGCCTTGACCGATCCGGCCATCTGAATGGCCCCGCCAAACAACAGCAGTTTTTCTGTTAACGTGGTTTTGCCGGCATCCGGATGGCTGATGATGCCAAAGGTGCGGCGCCGGCCCGTCTCCTGACGGTTTTGTTTTTCTGATATCGCGTTCATGTATGCAACTCTGTTGAATTTTTGGCCCGGGTTTTTCCGGAACCGTGTCTGATAAAATCCTGTTTAAAGGACAAAAAAGGGTTGTGACGACAAAAAATCGGGAGTCGTTAAGGCGGCGGCAGTATGGGGAATTTATATCCTTTCATGGCGTTTTTCTATACGCGCCATGAAAGGATATGTCAATCATATTTAGTTGTCCTGAAGGGTCAGGATGTCCACGCGGTCCACGGGTTGCATGGAAATGTTCATGGCGGCCTCCTTTGCTGCGCATTGTCATTGACCGGGGCTTGGGCAAAAGGCGGCATTTTTGCAGCCGGCCGTTTGGACCCGGTTATACCCATTTGATCATAATTATGAGCATAAGACCAGAAAAAAATTATGCGCCGTTGTTTCGGGGGCCGCCGCGGATGCGTTCGATGAGCAGGGAAGTGGACTGGTTGGGCAGAAAATCCACAAGCACAACCTCGCCGCCGTATTTTTCCACAACTTCTCTGCCCACCACCTGGTCCATGCGGTAGTCTGATCCTTTGACAAGCACATCGGGTTTGATGGTGTGAATGAGGTTGACCGGTGTGTCTTCGTCAAAAAGCACCACCGCATCCACGCAGTCAAATGCGGCAAGCATGGAGGCCCGTTCATGCTCGGCAATCAGCGGGCGGTCTGCGCCCTTTAGCCGGGCAATGGATGCGTCGGTGTTAAGTCCCACCACAAGCAGATCCCCCTGGGCCGCAGCCTGGTTTAAAATATGGAGGTGGCCCACGTGAAGAAGATCAAAACAGCCGTTTGTAAACACGATACGTTTTTTGCGCATGCGCCACCACCGCACGTGTTCGGCAAGGGTGTTTGTGTCCATGATTTTGTTTTCAAGCGGGGGGGACAGGGACTCCACCAATTCCGCCGGGCTGGCCGTGGAGGTGCCGGCCTTGCCCACAACAATGCCGGCAGCTGCATTGGCGATCATGGCAGCGGTCTGAAAATCCATTTTTGCGGCCAGACACAATCCCAGGGCAGCCACCACTGTATCGCCGGCACCCGTGACATCATAGACCTCCCGGGCCCGGGTATCCACTCGCTTCAGGCCGTTTTCCGGGCTCCACAGGGCCATGCCCAGCTCTCCCAGGGTGATGAGCAGGGCATCGAGCCGGCAGTTTTCACACAAGGATTTTGCGGCTTCAGCCATTGCGGTTTCATCCAGGGGATCAACAGCGAGGCCGGCTGCAGTTTCAAATTCCAGAAGATTGGGGGCAATGATGGAGGCCCGGCTGTATCTGGAAAAATCTCTTGATTTGGGATCCACCACCACCGGGATATTGCGGCTTCTTCCTTTTTCAACAAGGGTTTGGATAACATTGTCAGTGAGCACACCTTTGGCATAGTCGCTGAGCAAAATGGCATCCGGCGGCTCAGCATGGTCCAGGGCATCAAAAAGCGCCTGCCGGGTTTGATCGTCAATGGGTTCCGTGTTTTCCCAGTCCAGCCGTATCATCTGCTGGCGCCGGGACATGACCCGCAGCTTGCGGATGGTGGGGCGGTCCGGGACCCGGATCAGGCATTGGGTATCAATGTTTTTTCCAGCGCACAGTTGAGCCAGGGCATGGCCCGGGGCGTCCCGGCCGGTGATGGCCGCCAGGGTCACCCTGGCACCGAGTTCGGCCAGTCCGTTTGCCACATTGGCGGCCCCGCCCAGGCGCTGGAACTGGTTTTCCACGTTGACCACCTGCACAGGGGCCTCGGGGGAAACCCGTTTGATGGCACCTTCGATATAATCATCCAAAAACGCGTCGCCCACAACCCATATATGCAGTTTTGGGGCATGTTCGAGCAGTTCCATGAGACTGCGGGAAAGCAGAAAAGCAGGTTTCATGAAGGTTTCCTTTCGGCCCGGGCATTGGTCAGCCCGGTTTCAATGGCCTGGGCAAGACCGTGCAGGCAGATTTCATGGACTTCCTGGATCCGTGCGGTGCGCCTGGAGGGCACGGCAAACAAAACATCGGCCAGCTCCGCCAGAGCCCCGCCGCCTTCACCGGTCATGGCAATGACCTTGATGGCCATTTCCCGGGCGGTTTCAGCAGCCCTGACCACGTTGGGGGAATTGCCGCTGGTGCTCAGGGCCACAAGTACGTCCCCGGCACGGCCCAAAGCCTTTACCTGGCGGGCAAAGACCTGCTCAAACCCGTAGTCATTTCCCAGGGCCGTGATAATGGAAGTGTCCACGCAAAGGGCAACAGCCGGCCACGGGCTTCTTTCCTTTTCATAACGGCCCACCAGTTCAGCGGCAAAGTGCTGGGCATCAGCGGCAGATCCGCCGTTTCCGCAGATCATCAGCTTTCCCTGGTTTTGCAGGCAGTGAATACAAACGTCCAGCGCCGTATCGAAATTTTTTTCAAATGATGCCAGCGAATCACCGAGCACCTGGTTGTGTTCAGACACAATATCCATAAATGTTTTCATGAAAATTCCTTTTCCTCCACATAGCTTTGCAGGCTCCGGGCCTGCTCGTGGAAAAGCTGTAACTTTTTTTGGTGCTGTATCTTCTGCTTTGTTTTTTCAGGAATTCCTTTGAAATTTTTTCCTTTCCGGATTCGCTGCCGCATTTCGGCAATGTCTGTAGTCCGGTGTTTTTATAATTCGTAAGATTTTACAAAAACACACACACAAAGTCAAAAAACAAATGAATACCCGCATGTTTCAGGCCCAGGGCCGGTTTGCGCAAAGGGTATGCATATATCAAAATCTCAACTTTCTGGCTTTTTTTTTCATGCATCAGATCTTCGAGCTCACCGATACGCTTTACCAACAATGCCGGCAAACATTTACGTTCCGAAAAGAATACTGAAATCAACTGCGGTGCACAATCCGGCTTCATGTATTTCCTGACTGGCAAAGCCTTCTCACATAGCGTTTCTGGGATACAGCTACCTGAAAACTTCTGAAAATCAATCCTTTTTAGAGCGATGGATTCATTCGTTTATTGAAAAAAATCCGCGCCTTTTCAAGAATCGATCATAGCTTTGTGCGTGCTTGTAAACATTTGGATAAAATTCCAGATTATTTCAGCCGGGGATATCTCAGGTTCGCATAAAATATCCCGGCCACAAGTTCCGGGTGAAAATTTCACTTCGAACTTGGCTTTACATAAAAATTGGAATTTGATAAACAAGTTAGGATAAAACAGCTTGTTCTGGTTCGACCTGCCGGGTCCTGTTGCCAGAAATTCGGCTAATCAAAGTCGCGGCCATGAGGAAAAGGAAAATGATCAATGCACTATTTCCAGGAAAGCAATCTGGATAACAATAAAACCTACTCAGCAAAAAACCGGGCCTCCAAAGTCAGATCCGCATTCCAGGCCAGGCCATTTGCGGAAGGGGCTTCTTTTCGGACTTTCCTCGATAGCCTGCCCCATGTTTTCAGGGCAGACGATCTGCGAAATCTGGCGCTGGCAGTCATTGAAGCCAAAGAAAAACAAAAACCGGTTATCGCCATGATCGGCGGTCATGTCATCAAAACCGGCTGCACCCCCGTTCTCATTGATCTGGCCCGAAACGGCTTTATCACACATTTTGCTTCCAACGGCTCTGTGGCCATACATGATACCGAGATGGCATGGTTCGGCCACACTTCCGAAGAAGTCTGTTCACAGCTTGAAACCGGCATGTTCGGCATGGCCCATGATACGGCTGAATTTGTCAATAAGGCCGCAAAATGTGCTGCTGATAACAAAACTGGTTTCGGCACCGCCCTGGGATTTCTGCAGAAAGAGGCAGAGTTTCCCTACATTGACCGGGGCTTGATTGCCAGCTGTTACGGACTTGGCATACCTTTTACCCTGCATGTCGCTTTGGGTACGGATATCGTTCATCAGCACGCTTCTGCCGACGGTGCGGCCATTGGTCAGGCGTCTCTCAGGGACTTTCGCATCCTGATATCCTCTGTGGCCGACCTTGGCGGAGGCGGCGTTGTCGTCAACCTTGGCAGTGCCGTCATCATGCCGGAAGTTTTTCTCAAATGTCTGGCTGTGGCCCGGAACCAGAGAGATGATGTGCGGGATTTTACCACTGCCAATTTCGACATGATCCAGCACTATCGGCCCCACGCAAATGTCCTGCATCGACCTGTTTCCCTTGGCGGACAGGCGTTTGCCATCACCGGGCACCACGAGATCATGATCCCGATGCTTGCCGCCGCTATCAAGGAATATGCTGTCTCAAAATAACAAAGCAGTAGAGGCTCAGGCGCCCTGCATCCATTGATCCAGCATATCGGTGACGTCTTTGACGGTAATGCGCGCCATGGTTCCCTCATCTCGAACCCTTAGCCCCCATGGCATTTGGTCGGGTGTTTTATCATACTTGTCCCTGACGGCTTCATTATAGCGATTGACCACATATTGTTGGCTGAAGTAAGGCCGGGCCCGATCCGGATTGGTGGTGGCATACAGACCAATTACGGGCGTGCCGGTGGCCGTGGCCATGTGTGCCGGCCCTGAGTCCGGGGCTATAACCAGTTTTGCGCCTTCCAGTATCGCCAGCAGCTGCTTAAGATCGGTTCTGCCCACCAGATCAATCACCCTGGTTTTTGACTGCCGTCGGATTTCATAGGCATAGCGTCTTTCGATGTCTGTGTCCCCACCGACAATCACGGCCTTTAGCCTGTATTTGTCCGCAGCATAATCGGCCACGGAAGCATAACCTCCGCTGAACCAGTTTCTGTAGTTCATACTGGAACAGGGGCTGATCACAATATAATCATTAACACCGAACAGGTATTGTTGTGCCTTTTGTCTGGCGTGCTCCGGAATCGGGATGTTCCATTCCAGACACTTTTGCCTTATGCCCAGTGCCTCGGTGAAGCCGAAAAAGCTTTCCATTACATGCTGTCGGTCTTTACAGGCGATACGATGATTTGTAAACAGCCATTGCCAATCCTTGGCCCGGACACGGTCAAAGCCCAGGCGGATATCGGCCGGGATAAGGCAACTGGCGGCACTGGCACGCAATGCCATCTGCATGTGCAGCAACACTTCAAAATGCCGCCTGCGCATTTGTTGATAAAGGTCGGGATAAGCCTTCAACCCTTTGCTTTTATCAAATACCACAAACTCAATACCGGGAATATCGCCCACCATACTGTGTTCTGTCTTGCCGATTATCCAGGTAATGCGGGTTTCTGGCCAAGTTCGCTGTATGGTCCTGGCAACAGGAAGGGTATGGCAGATATCGCCCAGAGCCGATAGCCGCAATATGCATATGGATGCGGGTGGATGTGTAAGCGGTAGCCTCATAATATGGTTTTCCCGAATATAAAATAAATGCAAACGAACATGCAAAATCCGGAAGACACCCGGAACGGTCTTCCGGAAATCATTTTTCGACCGAAACTACCAGAAACAAGAAATGAATCCAAGGCTTTTTGGAAATGAGCGTGGGACGCGTGCTACAGGAATTGGCAACAACTAAAACATTTAAAAATAATGGCACCGTAAAAAGCTTTTTATCGCGTCCGCTGTTTTTGCAGGAAGAAAGCCCTGCGGCCGGGGTCAGTTTTTTTGCTCCTGAGCGTTTACGGAAGTTTCCGTAAACGCTCAATGTCGCGTTAAAAACCGCCCCGCCCCTGAACTTCCCTGGAAGTTCAAGATCAAGGCTTGCGCAATTTCGTAGAATGCAGCGTACTTAATTGGAAGTATCCGGCACCGGATCAATTGCGGGCAGAGCGCGGCTGTGGCAACCGGGTTCCGTAACAGCATCACCGAGAACCGGATTGCTGACAGTGGCTGCGGGGTCAGGGTGATCCGGCGGGATGTTCTGGAGGAAATTCCGGTTTTCGATGGCATGCACCGTTTTCTCCCCACCTTGCTCAGGGCCCAGGGCTGGAAAGTAGTTGAAGAACCAGTGAATCACCGATTTTATAGAAATTTTGGTATTCTTATTCTGATTTATTCGTTAATTTAGAGAAAATTGTATTTGTTATCTATGGTTTATTTGTACATTTGAAAAATCAAATATTAAAATTTTTTCTTGACAACCTCTGAAAAGAATGGTTTTTCCGTACACAGAAAAAGCGAATTACCATAATCTGTAATCCATCAATTAAAGAGTAATAAACGCATCTATATACGGCTGTTTGTCTTAAACAATATCCAGGTTGTTTCATAATCGGCATAGCCGATTTTTATAAAAAATTCGGCAAAAGTCCTTATAAAATCCATAACCATGCGGCCTTTTTGAGACCCGCCCCAAGAAGCCGGGGATTCGTCCCTGACAGAAAGACAATCCGCATGAACCAAAAATTCATATGGATATTTGTTGCCACCCTGCTTTTGGTAATCGTTGCCATATGGAGCGCAAACCGGCAAGTACAGAAAAACGCTGACTCACCCGGGAAAAGTTCAAGGCAGATCCGCTACAGTTTTACTGTTAAAAATACAACCAACAGCACGGCCGAAGATGTTTCCCTCTGGACTTATGCACCTGTGGGGAAAACTGCCCGTCAAACATTGAAAACCATCAAATCCTCTCACCCTTATCACCTGACCCGGGATTGTTACGGAAACCGGGTACTTTATTTCCCGCTTGAAAACATTGCCCCTTTTGCTTCCAAAATTATCACCGTGAAAACAGATCTCCTTATAACGCAAAAGCCTGCGAAAACCGCCTGTCCTGATGGCTGCAGAGAATTTTTGCAGCAGGAATTCCGTGTCCAATCCCGTCACCCGGCTATCAAAGCCCGTGCGTCATCTCTGAAAAGGGCCGACCGTTTGGCCACGGCAGAAGCCATTTATAAATGGGTCTCCAGTCATATGGAATACAGTGGATATGTCAAACAGCAGCAAGGGGCCCTTTATGCTTTGACCCGGGGGACGGGCGACTGCACGGAATATATGGACCTGTTTGCCGCTTTGTGCCGCGCGGCAGGCATACCCTGCAGAAGGGTGGGCGGATATATCTGCGAGAGAAATACGGTCCTGCAACCTTCGGGCTATCACAACTGGGCCGAAATTTATGTCAACGGCCAATGGCGTGTGGCAGACCCCTGGAACCGTGTGTTTATGGAAAAAGATTCGGTTTATATTGCACTGCACATTATCGGCGACCAATGTGCAAACCCAATGAAAAATCACAATCTTTTCCGGGTTTGTGGCCAAGGCATCAAAGCAGAAATGAACTCATGACAATTTAAATTCCGGACGAGGGGATCAATGAAGAAAAGCTTCGGCTTTCATCTGAAACCGTTTTTGTTTGCAGCCTTTGCCGGGTGCGTGATTCTATCAATGTTTCATACGGCATCCGCCGCAGAATCCATTTGTGCGGTCGTCAAAATTGAAATCCGCCAGGAACTCACCCTGGAGCGGCAGGCTTTTGACGCGCACATGAAGATCAATAACGGCCTTACCGGTCTGTCCCTTGAAAACGTGGTCGTCGAGGTCATTTTCAGCGACCAGGACGGCAATCCCGTACTGGCCTCCTCTGATCCGGACAATACCGACGCGGCGTTTTTCATACGCCCGGATTCTGAGAAAATTTCCAACAGCGGCAACAACACGTGGGATATCGATCCGGTCGCGCCCTTATCCTCTTCAGATCTTCACTGGCTGATCATCCCGGCCCCTGGCACGGCAGACGGGCAAAAGAACGGAAAGCGCTACCACGTAGGGGCCAGTCTGACATATACGCTTGGCGGCGAGCAGCACACCACTGAAGTGAGCCCGGATTATATTTTTGTCAAACCCCTGCCGCAGATTGCCCTGGATTATTTTCTCACCCGGGACGTATACGGCGATGATGCCTGGACACAGGCGGTGGAACCGCCCGAGCCTTTTACCCTGGGGGTACGGGTCAAAAATAACGGCAGCAGCACCGCACATGATCTTAAAATCGATTCCGCCCAGCCGGAAATCGTGGAAAACGAACAGGGGTTGTTGATTGATTTTAAAATCCGGGGCTCCCGTGTTAAGGGAAAGCCGGCAAAAGACAGCCTGCTTGTTGAATTCGGGGATATTGAGCCGGGAGATGCGGCAGTGGGCCGGTGGATCATGACCTGCACCCTGTCCGGCGAATTCAAGGATTTTGGAGCAACAATATCCCATGCCGACGAACTCGGCGGAGAACTCACTTCCCTGATCCGGCAGGAGGATGTTAACACGCATTTTCTCGTAAAAGACGTGCTGGTCGACCTTCCCGGAAAAGACAATATACGCGATTTTCTTGCAAGAGACGCCGGCAACCTGAAGGTTTACGAATCAGACAACGCGGAAGGCGGCGTATCTGATCAGTCAGCGGATTCGGGCATTGCCCGCCTGGAGACATCAGGGACCCGGTATTCATACGAAGTATCCACGCCGGATGATCCCGGCTTTATTTACATAAAGCTTCCCGACCCGCATGACGGTGACAAACCTTTAGACAAGGCAACCCGCAGCGACGGCAAACACGTCAGGCCGGAAAATGCCTGGCTGTCAAAGCAAAGAAAGGAAAACCCGGAAGACGGCTGGAATTATTTTGTGAACCTTTTCGATGTCAACACTACGGGCAGTTATGTTCTGGTTTTTGATGATCCCGCCCAGGGCAACCAGTCACCGCAGATCCAGTTCATTCCGGACAAAATCATCGCAGAGGAACAACAGGTTTCGTTTCCGGTTGAAGCAACCGATCCAGACGGCACAATGCCGGAATTGGTAGTATCCGGTCTGCCGGCAGGCGCTGAGTTTACCGATCTTGGCGAGGGCTCGGCCATATTTGAATGGACCCCGTTCATGGGGCAGTCCGGGACCTACCGGCTGACTTTCAGTGCTTCTGACGGTCAACAGCAGGACAGCCAAGCCATGACCATTGCAGTCCATCCGTTTGGTGATACAGACGCTGACGGAATGGATGATGACTGGGAGCGGGAATATTTCGGCAATCTCGGGCGCGACGGCAAGGGATACGGCCGGCTTGTGGAAAAAGCGCAAAACATACCCGCCGGGGAGCAGGACCGCACTTCCTGGCAGATTGGCCAAAGCCTGGATGAAAACAAATGGTATTACTGGCGGGTCCGTGCCACGGACGGGGCGGCTTACAGCCTGTGGGCCCATGGCCGTTTTTTTGTCAATGCACAAAATCAGGCACCGGGTGTATTTCGTATAAGCCGGCCCGCAGACGGCACAGAAGTCAATGCCCTGCGCCCCGTGCTTGAAGTGACAAACAGTACCGACCCGGACAATGACACGATTGCCTATAATTTTGAAATCTATACAGATTCCAGCATGTCTGTTCCTGTGGTCTCGGCCGCGGACATATCTCCCCTGGACGGACCGGTGAGCCAGTGGCAGCCTGACATCGAACTTGAAGACGGTTCTGTTTATTACTGGCGCGCGGTTGCCGAGGACGAACACGGCGCTGAAACCACAACCCAAGCCGCATCATTTACCATAAATACCGCAAACCAGGCACCCGCACCACCGGAGATTGCTTCACCCGAAGCCGGATCCGTTGTGGCGAGCCCGGAAACCGATTTGGTGGTCAACAACTCCACAGATGGCAACGGAGATCCGCTTTCCTATTATTTTGAGGTGGACACGGATCCAGCGTTTAATTCCCCTGAAATCGTTCAGTCTCCGGAAATTACCCAAGGCCTTGATGCCACTTCATGGTCAATCGCCGGACTTGACGAGGACACCCGGTATTTCTGGCGGGCAAAGGCAGATGACGGCCGGGCGCAAAGCCGGTGGGCATATGCAAGCTTTTTTGTAAATACCCAAAACACGCCGCCATCCCGGCCTGTTATCAAAAATCCCGGCAGAAACGCATGGTCCGGAGTGCTGGCACCAAAACTATCAATGCACCCGGCGCGCAATCCGGATGCAGACGATATCGTATATACTTTTGAAATCTGCAAGGATCAGAATTGCCAGGATCCGATCATCCGGGAAGAAGCCGATGCGCCGGTATTTGAACCCGAAAATGAATTTGAAAACAATACCATCTATTACTGGCGGGTGCTTGCCGCGGACAAGCAGGGACAAAGCCCTGGCTGGAGCCAAACCGCAATGTTTTTTATCCGCCAGACCAATCAGGAGCCCGTTATTTCAGGAGCCCCTGAAACCGCTGTATATCAGGACGCAAATTACAGTTTTACGCCAACAGCCCAGGATCCTGACCCGGGCGATCAATTATTCTTTACCATCACCAACAAACCGGACTGGGCGCAATTTGATCCTGAATCCGGTTCATTAAACGGAACCCCGGAAATGAACATGTGGGCATTTCAGAAGATATCGTCATTACGGTAACCGACGCTGCAGGCGCCAGTGCGTCTCTTGGACCTTTTGATATCCAGGTTATCAATGTCAATGACCCGCCTCAGGCTGCAGATGATGCTTATACCATAGCCGAGGACAGTCCGCTGGTGGCAGATGCACCGGGCGTGCTTGAAAATGACCGGGATGCGGATCCCGGGAGCACGCTTTCCGCCCGATTGGTTGAAAGCACGGCTCACGGCAGCCTGAACCTGAACGAAGACGGATCATTTACCTATATACCCGGAGACAATTACCACGGAGAAGATTCTTTTGCCTATGTGGCCACGGACGGCACGGCGGATTCCGATATTGCAGCGGTTCATGTTACGATCACGCCTGTCAATGACAGTCCGGCGGTCTCTGATATTGAGGATGCCGTAATATCGGAGAACACAGCGGTTTCAGGTGTGGCCTTTACTGTAAGCGATCCGGAAGATGCGGCCGGAGACATTGAAATATCGTTTTCTTCAGACAACCAGGACCTGATCCCGGACGAAAATATCGCTGTCAGCGGATCAGTCGGCAACCTTGCCATAACTGTCATGCCCGCCCAAAACCGGCACGGCAGCGCGCTGATAACCGTAACCGCAACGGATTCAGAGGGAGCTGTCACTTATATCAGCTTTACCGTGGAAGTTGCACCAAGGACAGATCCGCCGGTTGTCCGCTACTTTATCCTGAACCCGGATCTGCTTACCGCAACGCTTTTCGTGACAAGCCTGGAGGACGGCAACCATATCACCGCAGGCGCTGAAAGTCTGGAACTGGATCAGTATGAATCGGCAGCCCTTTCCCCCACCCATCTGGACCCGGGGGATGTTGTTGCCGGCACCGGCCATTTCAGCATCTGCGGCAACGCGCCTGAAACCGCGATGCCGGTTCCCGAGGCCTTTGCCGGCAGGCATTTTGTCATTCCTCATATCCAGGGCGAACACATATATTATATTTGCAGCCCGTACGGCGATTCATCCGTCAGCATTGATCTCGGCAGCCGTACGGAAAACATCTCAATTCCCGGAGGCGGGGTAAAAGTTTTCAATGCAGGAAAAAACAACTCCATTTCCTCGGTCATAACAGCGGACATGCCGGTGGTCATCTCCCATACAGCCGCATGGAATGCCGGATGTGTGAGCGCAGTCATGGATGCTTACCCGGTTGCCCCGGCATCCAGGGACATTTGGGGAGTTCAGGCGGACAATACCCATATCGGGGCAATGGCGGACAACACCACGGTAACCGTTCTTCGTGCCGATGGCACCCGGGAATATTATCTCATGGATGCCGGCTCTGTGATGAAAGTACCCGGTGGTCGGCCCGGTTTCCTCCCGAAACCCGGAAAACCGGACAGATCTGTTTACATAACAGCGGACAAGCCCATTGGGGCGGTGCAGAAAAACGCAAAATACGGAGATGGCGCAACCGTGCTGCTCGAAAGCGCGTATCTGGCCAGGCAATATGCCATACCCATGGATGCAAAATCCATCACCGTGGTGTGCCCGGACCCGGATACTGAAGTAAAACTGCACAATAAGGAAAGCAATCCGGTGATAAAAACCTGCGGAACACCCGGCGATACACCGGCAAGTGTGGATTTCCGCTCCAGGGGACGCCGCCGCCGGATCAGGGCCGGCGCCTATCTTGAAAGCACCAGGCCGGTTTACGTGATCTTTGAACCGGACAACCACTTGTTTGAAAAGAAAAATCTTTTGGGCGCGGAATAGGCGGAAAGGGAAAAATAGTCAAATGAAGCAGGCGATTGCAGGGATAATGATTATTGCAGTTTTTTTTCCGATGCCCGCCGGCATTGTCACGGCAGAAGAGGGCAGGGCTGTGTTTGTCAGCCCGGAGTATATTGCCGCACAAATAAAAAGCAGCCGGGAAATACTGCTCGTGGATGTGCGAAAAAAAGCAGAATTTGAACAAATCCGCATCCCCGGGGCCATCCGTATTCCGGTAGACTTTATAAAAACCAAGGCCTATCTGAAAAGCAAAAACATCGTGCTTGTAAACAAGGGATTTAGCAGCATGCCGCTGGTTTCTGCCTGTAAAGACCTCGGCAATATGGGCTTTGATGCCCGCATCTTAAGCGGCGGGCTCAAGGCCTGGGTCGCCAAAGGCCTGCCTGTCAGAAAAGAACCTTTTGCCCAAAGGACACTGGCAATGGTTTCTCCGCGCAGGGTTTTCCAGCAATACGCCGCCCGGTCCTTTCTGCCGGTGGATATTTCCGGTTTGCAAGCCCCCGTGGCCTTTGACAATACGGTATACGTCAATCCCACCGGCAAGGAGCTTATCAGCGTCGTGGCCGGGTATCACAAAAACCATCCGCATCATTCGGTGCTCATATTCAACCAGGCGGGCACTGGTTACGCAACCTTCAGAAAAAAGATCAAATCCGCTGAAATCAAAAATGTCTTTTTTCTCACAGGCGGCATGAAAGCCTATGTCAAATATCTGGAAAACCGGGAACGCGCCGGCGCGCCAAAAAAAGAAAGAATAAAATCGACCCGTCAGACGCCATGCAGAAGCTGTGAGGACTGATCCGGCAGGACCGGCTGGTCACCGGGCCGGTTCAGATAAATCCAACCCTCTGGCATCAGGGAGGATCCGTGTTTTTTTTTCAATATTTCAAAAGCACTCTTTTCCCGGCGGCAACAACTTTAATTGTGGCTATGGCTTGCATGTTGTTTGCATTTCCACTGACTGCGGCAGCACAGGATGACTCACCCCCGCACCCGTGGGCAGCGACCTGGTGATCAACGGTGAAACAGACGGTATTTCCGCTTTTTTGGACTGGTCCGCCTATGATGCGCAAAGCCAGGAAGGCGTCGCAATCTATATGATTTACGCGGAAACAGAAACCTTCAGCGCAGTGGACGGTCTTCAGGCAAAAGCCACGGTTTCCGCAGAAAACCAATCCCATACCCTGGACGGTCTGGAGCGCGGCGAAACCTACTATTTTGCCGTTGTCCCGGTTGATGATGCCGAAAATGCACATACACAAGTCAGCCCTTTGGAACCGGTAACACTTGTTGACACCACTCCGCCCGGGCGTGTTCACAAGGTCCGGGTGGAGCAGTGCCGGGAGACCTCCCTGACCATTATGTGGGATCATTGCCCCAACAGTGACAATGACCTTGAGAACTACCGGGTTTGTGTCAATGACGAGGAAACCGGCACTCTTATTGATCCTGAACAAAACACCCTTGAACTCACCGGCCTGTCTGCCGCGAGCAGATACGAGGTGTCTGTCTCGGCCATAGACAGCAGCGGCAACGAAAGCTGGCCCGTTACCATTGACTGCGCAACACTCCTGGACAACCCGCAAAACCTGAAAATAACCCCTCATTACGGCAGTTTCATATTGTCATGGAACGGTGTGGGGCCTGCAGACCTGGTTCAGCATTACGCGATATATATCAGTCAGTCCCCGTTTGATTCTGTGGCGGAAATGGAGCCTGTAAAAATCGTATCCAAGTACTCGGTTCCCAATAACAAAACAACTGTTTACGGACTGGAAAGCCGGAACACATATTACGTTGCAGTCACCACTGTCAATATATCTCACGGAATACAAACGGCTGTGGCAAGCCAGGCAGGCACTCCGCTGTTTGCCACCGTGGTCAGCGGGGATATCACCGAAAATACCACCTGGACAGCAGAAAACAGCCCGTATGTGGTTTCAGATGATGTCATCATACGCCATCCAGAAACCAGCAAAGAGACGGCCGTATTAACCATCGAGCCCGGCACTGAAGTGCGGTTTGCCCCGGGTACGGGTTTGTTTGTGGGTTATCATGGAGAATTTGAAGGAAATGCCGGCAGCCACCAGGGAGCCCTTTCAGCAGCCGGGACACCCCAGGCGCCCATTGTTTTCACGTCAAACGGCGGCATTTCGGATTATGAAATCATTCCGGAAGCCGAATTGTTTGCTGAATCCAGTCACCCTGATGCAATGCCCGGGCCCGGAGACTGGAAAGGGATATATTTTTCGGATCAGACAGATGATGAAAAAACACTGCTTGAAAATTGTACGGTTGAATACGCAGGATACAGGGAGGCGGCAATGACTTCCCTGGGTTCTTCCGATGCAGGCTATGACTATGGAGAGTATTACCACAGATCCAATATTTATATGGAAGATGCGTCTCCAACCCTGATTGCAGACTGCACAATTAAAAACAGCAGCGGATACGGCATTTATCTTAAAGATTCTTCCCCGGTGATTGACGGATGCATCTTTGAAAACAACGGACTTAGTGGGATTTTTGCTGCCGGGGATTCGTATGCACAGATGACAGGAAATTATTTTCTGGACAACAATGGCGCCTGCATCACAACAGCCCCGGATCTTTTAAGCATGGTCGCGGACAACTCGGGCTCAGGGAACCGGACCAATGGTATTGAAATCAGGTCCGGAAGTGTATCGTCGGATGAAGTGATCTGGCGAAAACAGTCTCTTCCCTTTATTGTTAGCGGTAATGTGACCGTTGGCCATTCGGATGCCAGCGGTGATACAGCGACGCTAATTATAGAGCCTGGAACAGAAATCCGGTTTGATAGGCGGTTTACGGGGTTGTATATCGGTTATCATGAACAACAAGGCCCACATTCAGGCGCTCTTTCGGCAGTTGGCACGCCTGAAGATCCCATTGTTTTTACTTCCCATTCCGAGACTCCCGGTATGGGTGATTGGGAGGGGATCTATTTCAGGGAGGAGACGGATGATGAATTGACCCGCCTGAAGCACTGCCGGATCCAATACGGGGGAAAGACCAATGATGCCAACCTGTATTTTGACAAAGCTGACCCGGGTTTCATATCGGATTGCAAAATAGAGTACAGCAGCAAGCATGGCGTATACCTGGACAATGCTTCTCCGGCAATTGATAATTGTGTTATTGCAAACAATCGCAACGACGGGATATATGCGGCCGGAAATTCTTATGTCAGGGTTGAAAATAATGATTTTTCAAACAATAAAGGCGCCTGCATCAATACACATCCGGATCGTAACTTTAACATATCAGGCAACACAGGCACAGGCAACGGCATAAACGGCATCCGGATTCAGGGCGGATATATAGAATCCAAACAAGTGACATGGAAGGCACAGTCCCTTCCTTTAATTGTCACGGATGATGTGACCGTACACTATCAGAAGTTCAACAGGGATACGGCAACTTTGACCATAGAGCCCGGCACGGAAATTCGATTTGACCCGGGAACACACTTGCAAATAGGAAGAGGCTATACCTGGTACGGACGCAAGTACAGCTATTACGGCGCGCTTTCAGCCGTCGGAACCCCTGACGCGCCCATTGTCTTTACCTCCAATGCTGATACGCCCGCCCCGGGTGACTGGGGTGGGATACGTTTCAAAGACCAGACCGACGACAATGCCTCCAGGATTGAACACGCCCTTATTGAATACGGAGACATGGAGGGCAACATTTCTCTGTACAAAGCCGCCCCGGTCATCCGCAAAAACACCATCCGGGCGGGAAACAGGGGGATTTATGCAGGCGAAATCGGCAGCAGTTCCGCTGTTATTACCTGCAACAACATCTCGGAAAATATGGACGGTATTTATATATACAGCAATGCAAGTCCCCAAATTGAAAACAACAACTTTCTGGGCAACATCAATTACGGCATCTATAACAACAGCGAAAGCATCCCGGCTGAAAACAACTGGTGGGGGGACCCTGACGGCCCGGGCCAGGGCGGGGATGCATTTTACGGCGAGGTGGATGCAGTGCCTTTTCTTGCCGCAGAAAGTGAATGCAGCACTGTATCTGATGCAAACGAGTCCCCGTTTGCACCGGCATCCCCATCACCCGCAGATGGAGAAACAAAAATCCGCGTAAAAGAAGAGGGCGCATCCATTCCTGTCACACTTTCCTGGCAATGTACGGATCCCAACCCTTCCAATACGCTTTTATTTGACCTGCGGCTGGGCCCAACCAGGGAAAACATGACCCTGGTAACGGAAAATGCAGAGTCTTTGCAATACACGGCCTCTGACCTGGAAGAAGGCACCACTTACTACTGGCAAGTCACGGCCCGGGACAATCATGGCACGGAAACCAGGGGACCGACCTGGTCGTTTACCACGCACGGCGAGCAGCCGGATCTGGCGTTAACCAATATCTCCTGGAATCCCCCGCAAATCAGTGCCGGAGAAAGGATCACGCTCACCGCCCGGGTTGAAAATACAGGAGGCGGCCCGGTGGTTGATCCGTTTGAAGTGCGTTTTCTTGTTAATGACATGGAAATACACACGGCAACGGTTGATCAGATGCTACGGGTAGGGGACGCGGTTTCTGTTGAAGCTGTATGGACTGCAGGCCACGGGGATTGCACCATAGAAGTGGTTGCAGACAGCACGGATGTATTTTCCGAACCTGATGAAGAAAACAACCGCCTGGTTGAAAATCCGATCTCTGTTCAAGACGATGCCCCGCCCGTGGTCAGAGCAACGGTCCCCTCAGACGGCGCCCGTATTCAGGAAGCCCATCAGATCATCATCGTACTGGAGGACAATTACGGTCAGGTCGATGATGCGGCAGTAACAGAAAGCCTTTTCCTGGAACACGGCCGCAACGGTCTGATTTCCGGCAGCATCTCAGAATCAGAGGACACATTTGCTTTTGTACCAGACAACCTGCCTTTGCCTGCGGGCACTTACTCGGTATCCTTTACATCCGCGGACATGGCCGGAAACACGCGGGAGCACAGGTTTACATTTGTCATAGACAATCAGGAGCCCTCTGCTGCCCTGGTCACCGGGGGAAGTGTCTACAGCGGAACCATACAGGCGCGGCCGGCAAGTAACCAATCAAACACGGCCCTGATCACCCTGGAAGGCACGCGGGATGCCGGCACCGGCGTGGTGATAAACGGTGTGACAATGGCCCGGCCCGGAGTCGGGCCAGACTGGAGAAGCCAATACCTGTTGACCGAAGGCGAAAATGCCATTGAAATCCGGCTTAAAGATGAAGCCGGCAATCCGGGGCCGGCCGTTTGGGTCGATATTCTTCTGGACACCACCGCCCCTGAAGTAACCGCCGTGGTACCGGAAAACAACACATTTCTCAGCGCCCCGCCACCGTCTGTAACGGTTGCAGTCAACGAACCAGGAGCGGGAACGGACCTTGACAACAGCTTGCTCCGGGTACAAAACAGTGATGGCAACGTTGTCAACGGGCAATGGGAATTGATAAACGACCATGACCTGCGTTTCACGCCCGCCAAAGTATTTTCAGACTCGCAGTACACGGTTTCCCTGCAGATCAGGGACAATCTGGAAAATCAGGGCCCCTTGCAGGAGTTCACCTTTACCGTGGACACAACCGCCCCTGCCGCACCTGAAATCTTCCCCGTAACCTCTCCGACCGATAACCCGTCACCCCGGATCAGCGGCACAAAGGAGAGTCTGGCTGCCATAAGGATCAACGGGGAAAACAGGATCGATCATACGCAAACCACATCCTGGGAGCATACGCTTTCCCTGGCAGACGGTTTGAATATGTTCACAGTAAAAGCCGTGGACCGGGCCGGAAATGAAAGCAAACCCGCGGAAATTGCAATCGTTTATGACGATGTCTCCCCGCTGCCCGTGGAGACCCTCGCTGCGGATGGCGACAGTGACGGCACTTTCGCAGTCCTGGATTGGACCGGTTATGACGAATCACTGCACGGCGATATCGATTATTACCGCGTATACATTAGTGACTCCGAATTCCACGATGTCTCTGACATGGAAGAACCCCTGGACACGGTGGATGCCGGGACGTTCACCTACCAGGCAACAGGTCTTGAAAAGGGAGAAAAATACTGGTTCGCAGTTGTGGCGGTGGACAAGACCGGCCTTTCAGACAATTCTGTAACATCAGTATCTGCCACGATTGCTGACGTGGTGCCCCCGGAAGACGTCACTGAACTCACGGCCGATTCTTTTGAAGACAGACTGGTTTTTTCCTGGACCGGATCAGAGGATTCTGCAAAAGACCTGTCCGGCTACAGAATATATTTTGATGGAATCCAGCAGGGCGAACAATTTCCCGAGGACCAACGCACCTGGGAGGCCACAGCCCTTTTGCCGGCTACCGGATATGGGTTTAAAATCACTGCCGTGGATGAAGACGGCAACGAAAGCACGGGGGCTTCAATCACCGGCGCCACCCTGCTGGAAAACCCCGCAGATTTGAGTGCAGAAACCTTTGATGGATATGTCAAGCTCAACTGGGGGCATTCAAGTCCATCAGATCTGGTGAGTCACTATGCCGTGTATGTCTCTGCCACGGATTTTGACTCAGTCTCCGGGATGTCGCCCGCAGTGACCGCCAATGAAACTTCCGCCAAGGTAGCGGGCCTGGATAACCTCACCCCGTACTTTTTTGCTGTTACTGCGCTTAACATTTCAGACGGGGAAAAGACCGGGGTGTCCACGATTACCGCAATCCCAACCGATGATGAATCCGGGCCCGGGATTGATTCCATCACGTTTGGCCGGGATCCCTTTGCAGACGGCGGACGCATTACCGAATCCGGCGTTTTCCGGGTCGAGACATCAGATCCCGCGGGCGTAAGCAGGGTGGAATTCTACATGGACGGAGACCTGAAATGCAAGGACTACAGCCCGGTCAGCCAGTGCCGTCTGGATATCCATTCCATTGAAGACGGAGAACACACCCTGCGCATTGTGGCTTATGACAGCCTGGGCAACACCCGGACCGTGGAATATACATTCACCATCGAACTGGCACCGCCCCGGACGCCTGTTATCCGGTTTCCGGAAGACGGATATCTGACCAATGACCCGGAACTGGTGGTGGCCGGCACTGCTGAAAAAAAAGCCGTGGTGAGCTTCCGCGTCAACGGCAATCAAACCGGCAACACTGTGGAAACCGATGAATCCGGGCATTTTGCCGGCCGTATCAATCTCGCGGAATGTGAAAACACGATCACCGCCCGGGCGGAAAACCGGGCCGGGGCAAGCGATTTTTCAGATGCCGTCACCGTTGTCCTTGACACCGCCATTCCTGCGGCCCCTTCCGGTCTGACGGCAAAGGCCCGCGAGACCGGAAGGATTAGGCTGTCCTGGAACGCGGTCAATGCAGAAGGTATTGCCGGCTACCATCTTTACCGGCACACCGCTTCTTTTGATTCGGTTGCGCAAGCCGAACAACTGACCCAATCCCTGATCAGAACCAGCTCATACACCGATCTGCCGGACACGGACGGCACCTATTTCTACCGGGCCACCGCCGTGAGCGAAGCCGGAAATAAAAGCGCTCTTTCCAACCAAGCCACTTCGGTATCGGACAGCCAGGCGCCTTATGTGATTTCCATTTCCTATTCCCCCCAGGGCGCCTATGATCCTGAAACCGGGGCCATGGCCCCGGGCCGGGTGGATGTTTCCATGGAAGTCAGCGAATCGCTGATGGCCATGCCGTTTTTAAGTATCACCCCGGAAGGCGGCACTCCCATCCCGGTTGAGCTTTCCGGGGTATCGGATACCAATTATACCGGATCTTTTACCATATTGGAATCCACGTCCTCTGGCACAGCCTGGGCGGTCTTTTCCGGCAGGGACAAGGTCGGCAACCGCGGCACGCAGATCAGCGACGGCGGTTCTGTGGAAATAGACACCCATGCCCCGGAAGTCACACGGTTAAACGTTTTTCCGGCATCGCCCATCAGAAACGACGATCAAGCAAAGATTACGGCCGTGTTGGGTCTTGATGAGCCTGTTGCCGACGGGCAAACCCCGCAAATTCAATACCGCCTGTCCGCCAAAGGCAGACAGGCCATGCCCGTGGACGCCCTGTCTGAAACCGCGCCCCAGGCAGATGACGCCCAGGCCTGGCAGGTGGAATTTCTTTTGCCTGCAGATGGCGGGCTGGAAGAACCCGAGATCCTCTCCTTTGTCTACGAGGGCACCGACCATCTGGGCAATACCGGCAGCACCATATCCGCGGACAACGCCTTCCAGGTTTACCAGGGCGAATTGCCGCCCCTTGAAACACCAACCGGCTTTACCGGAACTCCTCTGCCCGGCGGGGAGATCCGGCTGAGCTGGCAGCCGGTAGCCGGTGCCGCGGGCTACCAGCTCTTTCGCATGGGCCCGGAAGAAGATGAGATTGCAGCCCACGGGGATCTCCTGGAAGATTCGTGCGAGCAATATGTTGATTCCACGGCTGCAGACGGCATTTATACCTACGCCATAGCCAGCATCCGGCAGGAAAATGAGCAGACATCGCAGAGCGCGCAAAGCGAGCCGGTGGCGGTCCGCGCAGATTCCCAGGCCCCGGCCGCCCCGCAGGATCTTTCCCTGAACCTGGCATCAAACGGAATTCACGCAGCCTGGACATCCCCCGGATATTCGGAAACCGTCACGTTTTCGCTTTATCGCTCACAAGCAGATGAAATAACAAGCCTGGAAGGTTTAAGTCCGGTTGTCAAAGGCATTGAAATGGAAAACACCTCGGTGGTGGACCCCGATCCCTCACCTTCGGAGCACTGCTACGCAGTGGCGGCAGAAGATGCGGCCGGCAATGTTTCAGAACCGTCCAACAGCGTTTATCTCAACTTTGAACTGCTGCCCGTGGCAAGCATGACAGTGGAGCAAACCGACCTGCAGCCGCCGGTGCTTTCCTGGACCCATGCAGGCGGGGTTGCCGGATGCAACATTTACCTGGGCCAGGGCGAAGGCCGGCAGCAGCTAAACAGCGAACTCATTGCAGAGACCGCGTATACCGACACCGGGTACACCGAAGATGAACGCACCTACACCGTGGTGGCAGTGGATGAAAACGGCCATGAAAGCCTGCCGCGCACCATTACCCTGCCGCCCGTGGAATTCGAACCCGCACCGGATGCAAAGATCCGGCGCGGCATCATGAATGCCGTTGACTATACAATCACCAGCAATGCCTCTGCAGAAATACCTTCCGCGCGGCTTCACGCGGAAGTAAACGGCCGTGACCACGTATCCGAAACCTTTTCCATGTTGCCCGGCCGGACAAAAACCGTTCCGGTGGTTGTGGGCGGATATGACGACCTGCCGGATATTGCCGATGCCGCCGCCACCCTGGAAATCACCGAGGAACAAAACGAAACCATTCGCATTTCCCGCACAGGCACCCTGGAAGTGGCAGACGGCATGCTTGAACTGCGAATGGCCGCGGAAGAATTCACCCGCGGCGGTACCGGCGCAGTCCGCTTTACCCTGGAAAACACCTGCGACGAGCCCATTGAAATCATTACCGCGAAAAAATCCGGCAAAAAACCTTCAGATGAAATCATCGTTTTTCTGGAAGACAAAGACGGCAATGTTATTGCTTCGGAAAATTTTCAATGCGCCACAGGAGAGGATGTCGTCACTCTGGCAAACGGCAATACTGTGGCCCGCCTGGCCCCGGACGCGTCTTTTGCCGCCGCACCTGTGGAACTGACCGTGCCCGGCGACGCGCCCGACGAACTGACCGCCCGGGTCTTTATTGAAAACATATATTACCACCATAACCGGACCGATGAAGTGGTCATGGCGGGCATGAGCGCCAGAACCGGGGTCAGCCTGGTGGATACCGCCTATTACGGCGAAATTGCCGACGTCTCCCCAAAAACCTCCACCGGTGACACGGATGTTACCATCACGGGCCGCGCCATTGACCGCGATACAGACGCGCCGCTGTCCGGGGCCTCATTGAACCTGGTGATTTCAAATGACGGGTTTGAACGTGAGCAGACCGTCCACACCGATCCAGACGGCCGGTTTTCATATCCGTTTTCCCCGCTTGCCGGCGAATCCGGCACCTACAAGGTCTGTGCCGTGCACCCGGACCTGACAGAGCGGCCCGTGCAGGCGCAATTCGTGATCAGCCGGGTAAGCCTGGAGTATGCCGGCTATAAGCTGACCATTCCGCGCAACTTTGAGCACACCGTCTCCGTCAGGGCAACCGCGGGCATGGGGACCACGGTGAATAGCCTTTGCTTTGAATACCATGCAGAAGACCAGCCTGACGGGGTCAAGCCCGAAGGCGTTCATGTCACCTGCGGGGATGCCGTGGATGCGCTTTATTCGCAGCAGACCGCCAACGTGTCCTTTTCCGCCTGGGCGGACAACAACGCTGATGCAGAGGGCCGGTTTGTGCTCCGCCTGGTCAGCGACGAAAACCCGGACGGATGGCAAACCCTGCCCGTGGAGTGCCATTTCAGGGAGGCCGCCCCGGCCCTGTGGTTTTCCCCGGATTACGTTGAGACCGGCACCAGTATGGGAGATACGGTCACTGAAACCGTCACCCTTGAAAACCGCGGCACCGCTGCATTGGAAGAGGTTTCAGCGGAACTGGTCAACCCGGACGGCACGCCAGCCCCGGACTGGGTCTATCTCACCTCATCCGGGGATATCGGGGACATGGATCCGGAAGAAAGCCGCGATCTGGCAATCGTGTTCGCCCCGCCTGAGACCTCCCCGGAAGGAAATTACGAGTTCCGGCTCCGGGTGCAAAGCGCCAATTTTGAAACCACGGACATCAACCTCTATGCAGCAGTCACCATGTCAGGGCAGGGCAACGTCCTGTTCAAGGTCACCGACCTGTACACCGGCACCCTGGATGAGCAGGGAGAGCCGATCCAGGGCCTGGAAAACGCCCGGATCCGCCTTCAGAACGAAGAGGTTCTCACCGAGGAATACACCGCAGCCACGGACGCACTGGGCGAGGCCATGCTCACCGAAATCCCGGCCGGCCGCTACAAATACCGGGTCCGCGCAGACAGCCACCAGGAAGAAATCGGCCGCATCTGGGTCAAACCTGGCATTACGGCCACAGAAGAGGTTTTTCTGGAATACAACCTGGTCACCGTGGAATGGGAGGTCACGGAGACCACCATTGAAGACAAGTACGATATCGTGCTCACGGCCACATACGAAACCGATGTGCCCGCGCCCGTGGTGATGATCGAGCCGGCCTCTGTCTCCCTGCCGGACATGGAAGCCGGTGATGTGTTTTGCGGCGAATTCACTCTTACCAACCAGGGCCTGGTGCGCGCAGACGAGGTCAACCTGGCGGTTCCGGAAGATGACGAGTACTTCAGATACGCGTTTTTAACGGAAGTGCCCGACAGCATCGAGGCAAAAGAGCGCATCACGGTGCCCTACAAGGTGACCTGCCTCAAGTCGCTTGACCCGGAAAAAGGTGATGATACCGGCGGGGGATGCCATTCTTACGTAAAATGCGCGGTCGTTGATTACAAGTGGGTCTGTGCAAACGGAGAATGGAGCAAATCCAGTGTACGGCACTGCTGGACTACGGCCTACGGCTCTGACTGCGGCGGAAGCGGCGGCAGTACAGGCGGCGGCGACTGGGGGGCGGGCGGCGGCGGAACCGGCGGCTGGGCCGGCGGCAGTTCTCCGCCTGCCACGGAAATGCCCGGCACCCAGTGTCTTCCCGAATGTGAAGACGAATGCTGTGAATACGCATGCTGCGATCCGTGCGAGACCCCGGACAAATGCGAGATGGCCTGCGAGGATGTTGATTCTGCCATAAACCTGATGTCAGGCGAGTACGCAGACGAGGTAACGGATTTGTCCGTTAAAGTGCCCGGCGGCACGGTGGCAGTAAAGCGCATGATCGAGGCCGGCAATATCCGGCGCTCGGGAGACGAGACCATAGAGTCGAGCGCAGCCGGGTTTTTCCATGCAACCCGGCTGCTGCTGGATTCCTGGAGCAGTGACAGCCGGCTGGAGAAAATTCATTACAAAGGTTCCTCGTATTCAACGTCCGCAGGCCCGTCATCCGGGGCCTGGGCTGACATGACAGATTCTGGCGAAAAGCAGATCGCCCGGGTCTATACCTTTGGCACAAAGACGCTTACCCGCACCGGCGAACCCGGTGCCTGGCAGTGGCGCTGGCAGGACATTCGGGGCAACTGGAAGCGCTTTGACGTCCACGGCCGGCTTCTGGCATACGGCGACCGCACCGGCACCATTGCCGAACTTGCTTACAGAAACGACAATCCCCAAAACGGTGTCAGCGGTGTTTTTGACAAAAACGGCAGGCAGGTGCTCTGGTACGAGTATAACCCGGACGACCGGATTTCCGCTGTAGAAGACGCGGCAGGCCGCCGTGTGCAATACGCTTACGGCACCTCTCCGGGCCAGGACCAGACAGGCGATCCCATCCCTGCCCCGCTTGTATCCGTGACAGACGCGCGCGGCAACGAGACCCGGTATGAACACACCGACCGCGGCCTTGCCATAACTTATCCGGACAACGGGGAAAAGCAGATCAACTGGGATCGCGAGATCGGTGTGATAACATCCATTACCTACAGCGACAAGGGGACATACGAGTTTGCCTATGACTACAGCTCAAGGAAAAAAGAGCGCTACACCATGATCAAGGCCCCTTCCGGCATGGTAAAAGAAATCTGGTACAGCCCGGAACAGGGATATGCCAAAACCGCGATTAACGGCGAAATCGTGGAGCAAAAAAAGTTCCGCGATGAGGGCCGCACGGTTTTGATCACGGATGAAAACAAAGAAACCACCCGCAAGGAATACAATGAATGGGGCCGGCTCACCCGGGTGCTTTATCCGGACGGCACAGAAGAGATTACCCGGTATGACAACGACCTTCACAAGCCGGTGCGTAAAATAGACGAACGCGGTATTGTCATGAAATACCAATACGATTCTGCCGGCAACCGGATCCGCAAGACCGAGGCAGCCGGCACCACCGACGAGCGCGTGACCGAATACACCTATGATGCAGACGGCAACCTCACTGAAACCCGGATCATCGGTCCGCCAGACATTGTCACCACCATGACCTATGACGAATACGGCAACATGACCAGCATAACCGATCCTGAAGACGGGTATGTGGAGTTTAAAGACCATGATATTACGGGCAATCCGCAAACCAAAATCGATGCCCGGCAAAAAGAATGGTCCTATGCTTATGACGCCGCCGGCAACCTCACGTCAGTGACCGATCCTATGGAACACACCACATCCTACGCGTACGACGCTGCCGGCAATAAGATCAGGGAAACGCCGCCCGGCGACGGCGCGGAAATCCTCTATGAGTATGACACCCGGGGCAACATGACAAAACAGACCGTGGTCATGGACCCGGCAGATGGGTCCATGAACCTGGTTACCCGATACGAGTTCACCCCTGACGGAAAACTTGCCCAAATGACCGGGCCGGAGGGCAATGTCACCAGGTATGAATACGACACCCGGGGCAGGCTGGTAAAGCGCATTGATGCAGCCGGCAACGAGACTGCCCTTCAGTACAGCTCCGGGGCCTCCGGCTGCTCCACCTGCTCAGGCAGCGCCGGGCAGCCCACAACCATCGCGTACCCGACCTTTGAAAAGGAATTCGAGTATGATGCAAGGGGCAGAAAAACCGCGGAGCGCGATCTTGCCGAAGGGTACCCGGAGACCGTTTATGAATACGATCCTTCCGGCAACCTGGTCTCCAAGACCGACAAAAACGGCCAGAGCACCTATTACAACTATGACGCCCGCAGCCGCCTGATCCGGGTCACTGACCCGGCAGCAAGCCAAACCTCCTACACCTATGACAACCGGGACAATCTCGTATCTCTCACCGACGCAGAGGGCAACACCACTGCATTTGAATACGACGCAAACAACCGCCTTGTTAAAGAGATCCGGCCCGAAGGAGAAGAAACTTCCTACGCATATGACGCGGGAGGCAACCTGGTTGAAAAGATTGATGCCAAAGACCAAAGGACCCACTACGTCTATGATGATGCCGGACAACTGGAGCAAATAAATTATTATGCCGCATCCACAAACACCACGCCGGTCAAGACAGTGGATTTTTCCTATGACTCCATGGGCAACCTCACCGGCTATGACGACGGCATCACCTCTGCAAGCTACGAGTATGACCAAGCCGGCAGGAAGGTCTCTGCCACGGTTGACTTTGGCGCATTTGAAAAGACCTATTCATACACCTATCTCAAAAACGGCGCAAAAAAGCGCTTTACCGCACCAAACGGGGTTACTTACGGGTACCAGTACGACAACAACCGGCTCACCGGCGTGGAGATCCCGGATACGGGATTCATCACCATAAACGAATACACCTGGAACCGCCCCGCCTCCGTGACCCTGCCGGGCGGTTCCACCCGCAGCTACGAATACGATGCCCTGATGCGGATCAAACAGATCACCGCCAAAGACCCGGCAGACAACGATATATTGAATTATCAGTACGATTATGACAGAATGGACAACATCACGGATAAAATCACCGAACACGGCGATTACGGCTATGATTACGATGACATCTACCGCCTCACCCATGCCGACAACCCGGAACTCGCAGATGAATCCTTTACCTACGACAGCGTGGGCAACCGCCTCACCTCAGCAGACACCTCCGGCTCCTGGGATTATAACCAAAACAACGAGCTTCTCGGATATAATGACATCGAATACGACTATGATGCCAACGGCAACATGACAAAGAAAATCGCAGGCGGAGATGTCACCACCTACGTCTACAACACCGAAAACCGCCTCACCGAGGTCTGGGAAGGCGAGCCCGGCACATGCAGCCTGACTGCCGTATACTATTACGACCCGTTCGGCCGCCGCCTATGGAAGGAAGTAAACGGCATCCGGACCTATTACATGTACGCAGACGAAGGCCTTGTGGCAGAGATAAACCCCTCAGGAACCGTCACCAAATCCTACGGCTGGCAGCCCGGCTCCACCTGGGGCACCGATCCCCTGTTTATGGCAGAGGATAGTGACGAAGACGGGACCATAGACTATTACTTCTACCACAACGACCACCTCGGCACGCCCCAGAAGATGACCGACCCCAGCGGCGCGGTGGTCTGGAGCGCGACATACAGCTCATTCGGTGAAGCGCATGTGGATCCGGCATCAACGGTGGTGAATAACTTGCGATTCCCGGGCCAGTATGAAGATCAGGAGACGGGCCTGCATTATAATTTTCATAGATTTTATGAACCGAGTTTGGGAAAATTTTTTAGAGTTGATCCTTTCGGCCTGAATGGAGGGACCAACCTTTTTGCATACAGCCAAAACAATCCAATTAATAGTTTTGACTCGTATGGCCTAAAATGTATTATAACTTATAGTGATGCGTTCCCTTCTGGCGAGCCACTAAGAGAATGGGAAGAAATAACATATGATGGGAAACTTCAAGCCATAATTCTCTATGCAAGTCTTGAATTTTGGGTTAATAGAAAGCTACCTTTTCGTATTCCAATCCCTCCAGAATGGTTTACATATAGAGAAATTCATCAAATTGTGGCCGTATATAAATTGTACAGAAATTACTTTGAAACTTGTTATGATGACTGCACAGGAGAAAAAATTTCTGGGCCAAAATTCATCTTTAAAGGTGAAGATGGAGGGACTGAAGAGGTCATTTTGGATGAGTGGACTGTAGAAAAAACTTTATAGAATATTTGCTTATGTCAATTAGAAAAAAAAAGGTTGTCTTTTTTAGTATCCCAATATTTTTTGTTGGGCTTATCTTTTTTACCTCTATTAATAGTGAAAAATTTCTTTGCTTAATAGCCGGCGGTTCTGATGTGCCATCAAAACTGCATTATTGGGCCATAGAAAGAATGTTAATATTATATGATAAAGGCGAAGATGTAGGAGCACCAATTTTAAAAGCCTTAAAAAGTAATGAAGACAATGAAATTGTTGATGTATATATAAAAATATTGGGCTTGATTGGCGAAAAAGAGGCAATAGGGTATCTCAACAAGGTTTTTATCAAGGCTTTAAACACTCATGATCCAAGAGGATTAACTTATCCTATAGTGAATAGCTTTGGCCTGATGGGTAACGACGAGATTGTTCCATTTTTAGAGTACCTACTTGAAAATTACAAAAAATTCAATATTAAGGCTACAAAATTTTCAATTGCAAGGTCATTGTTTTTACTCACAGGCAATAAGTATAAGTATATCAAATCAAATGGTTCTTGTGGGTATTTTGAGCCAACAAGGGCACTTGTGAATGCCCGGGATATAATAATTTCGTCAGATAACCGACGCAGAACGTTTGAGGAAATGGTTGCATTAGATAAGTTGTTTAGGCCTCCAGAATGGTGAGAGTTGAATTCCAGTGAATACCGTAACACCAAGGGCGGGCTTGGAATTCGAATTCTGGAAATTCCGATAACAACTCCCGAATTCGTGTTCAAATCGAACGCAGGTCCGCAGTCGTGTTGTGGGTGTCGGTTTTTCGGGCAATTAGCGGAATGGACCAATCTTAAAGCCCGAAAAACTCCCTCAACCAGGCGAGCTGCGGAACAGGTCAATTTTAATGCCTGGTTTCGGGACTTTTTGCGCCACCCCCGCAAAAAGCGCACACCCATTCCGCTGGCCCACCTCGCCTCGGGCCGTGCCCCTCCGGCAGCCCCTGCCAGTTCGGGCTTGTCCAATTTTTTGCATCATCGCAAAAAGCGGCGCCGGGCGGGAGGTGCGGGGATCCCGCTTTTCCGTCACCGTTTTTGCTTTTTTGCCATTGCAAAAAATGCGCCAAGCCGGGGCCGTGGCTTCGGGCAGGGCTTTTGCAAAAGAGCCGGCGCCAGCGGAAAAAAGGTGCGCCCCACGCAATCAATCTTAAGCCCGCCCCCCGACCACTCCCCGTGGCGGCCGCTTGTCACGGGCCTTGCAGCTTCTCTGCCCTGTCCACGTCCGCCCCGGCCGTCATCCCTGCTTACTTTCTTTTTTAACTGCCCTTGCGGGCAAGCCCCGCGCCAAGCCCCCGCCCCGCCGGGCGGGCTCACCCCTCTGCCTCTGCTTTAACTCTTTTACGGGTTTTTGTTCCGTGCTGCGTGCTCAGGCTCCGCCCGCCAAACAACCGGCGGGCTCCGCTTCTTGCGCTCGCAGCGGCAGTTAAAAAAGAAAAGATTGCCCGCCCAAAACAACGCCAACGGCCCACCCCGGCCGTCATTGCTCGCGGATGCGTCCAATCCAGATAAAAATTGATCCATTACCTTATCCGGGGAGGGTGGCCGGGAGAATGATAAAAACAGCCGCCGCCGCTTTTGCCGGGGCCGACCGCCCTGCCTGGCGGGCCGCCTGCCCCTGATGACATAATCAGAATTATCGGTTCGTTGCTGCCACAATTTTTTTTAAGATGACGCAACGACCGATAATTAAGTTTTGATTATGTAAGAAGATGCAGGCGGCATGACAGGCAGGAACGAAAGACCGACGCGCGGCGGCTACCTTAAAGGGTGGCGGGTGGGAATAGATATAAAATCAGCCGGGCTCCGCGCGCAGGATGCGAAGCCCGCCAGGGCGGAGCCCGAGCACGGAGACCTACCGCAGTTTAATAATGATAACGGCAGGCCAGTATTCTTATTGTGTCTTTGGTGACTTCATAGACAAGCCGGTGTTCCTGGTCAATCCGTCGTGACCAGCAGCCGGAGAGTTCATGTTTTAACGGTTCCGGTTTGCCGGTGCCATGAAAAGGGTCGCGCTGAACCTCTTTGATCAGTTTGATGATGCGAAGGGCTTTTTTGCGGTCTTTTTCAATCCATCAGGACAGATCTTCGAATCCGGCGGGATCAAACACCAAGCTTTTTGCAGGCGTCGTCAAAAGGGATATTCTCCTTGCGGTTCCTGGCTTCCAGCAATCGTTTTTTCATGGTCTCGTTTTTAAGGAGATAGGCGGTTTCTTTTTCTGCCTGAATCTCCTGCCAGAGATCAATGGGCACAATCACAGCGGTGACATTGTTCTGTTCGTCAGAAATGTATTGAATCTCTCCCATATATAATCCTCCTTACTGCTGAACGGAGTAGGTTTTTCTTGCTTTGGCATCCCTTAGCAGGCTGTCGATGACGTGGACAATCGTTTTTTTGTCCTCGCCCTCGAGTTTTTCTATGGCCAGCAGCCTGTCAAGTATGGCCCTGTCTTTAATATCAGCCAGATCGCCGGTATCGTCAACAAGGTAATCCAGGGTTACCCGAAAGATTTTTGCCAGCTTTTTGGCCACTTCGACCGAGGGCATCATCTCGCCGCGTTCGTATCGGCCGATGATAGGCCCGCTCGTGCCGATTTCCTTTGCCAGTTGCTGCTGGCTCCATCCCTTGTCTTTTCTCAAGGAAAGGATTTTATCGCCTATGGCCATGATGTCACCTAAAAATATTAAATACGATAGATTTGTTATGATTTTTTTTAATTATTGGGCATTAAAAAGTAATAGTCAAGCCTGAAAAGTATTTGACAGGATAGAATTGATTGGTTATAAAAGACACGTTTTGGTGACAAAAAAAATTTAAAAAGGAGGTGATTTTTTTGACCTCATCCACCATGGAGACCACTGACATCTTCCGCGGGGCTTTTTACCTGTGCATGGGCGGGCACCTGGAGGACATCCGGTTTGCCGGCAACGGCAAGCAGATTGCGTCTTTCATGTTCACCGGCCCGGACCTGGCCGAGCATGACCGGGCTTACCGGGACGGCCACGCCCTGGTCAATCCCTTGCAGTTCCGGGAAGCGTTAAACCATCTGCGGGACATTCTGTTTAATCATTTGAGAAAACGGGAGACGAGATATGATAGAACAAGAAAAGATCGACCATATCAAAGCCACGGTTGATATGAAGGCCCTGGCCGAGGCCAGATGCATTAAATTAAAAAAGAACGGCCGGGGATACTTCGGCCTGTGCCCCTTCCACGATGATCACAATCCATCCTTATCCGTCAATCCCAAGACCAACCTGTGGCAGTGCTTCGGCTGCGGGGCAGCCGGGGACGTGATCCGCTTTATCGAACTGTTTGACCAGGTAGATTTTAAAGAGGCCGTCAACCGGCTATCCGGCAACGGCCACACCACCAGAAAAAAAGCGGACAAACAGAAATCCCTCACCCAAACCGCCGCCAACCCGGAACCCCGACCGCCGCAAGTGCTCACCGCCGAACAGCTCAAGCTGTTTAACCGGGTCATCGATTTTTACCATACCGCCTTTGGCGAGGACAACCGGGCCAGGATTTACCTTGAAGGCCGGGGCCTTAAAGACACATCCCTGCACGAAGCTTATAAGACAGGCTTTGCCAACGGCACCTTGTTAAACGTGCTGCCCCAGAATGGCGGCATTACCGAACAACTCCAGGCCCTGGGCATATTAAACGACAAAGGCCATGAATTTTTTTACGGCTGCGTCGTGTTCCCGGTGTTTGATCAAAACGGTGACCCCTGCGGCCTGTACGGCCGCAGGCTTGAAAGTATGGGCACCGGGGCGGATCATTTGTACCTGCCCGGCCAAAGACGCGGCGTGTTCAACTGGCAGGCCGCCAAAGCCCATAAAGAACTGATCCTGACAGAATCGATCATCGACGCTTTGACCCTGATCAACGCCGGCATCAGCAATGTCATCCCCTGTTACGGCACCAACGGCCTGACAGATGATCACCTCCGCCTGTTTAAAGAGCAGCAGACAGAAACCGTCCTGATCTGCTTTGACGCGGATGCATCCGGCCAAACCGCTGCCCAAGCGGCCGCCGCGACCTTGCAGGCCGAAAACATCAGCTCGCAGGTTGTTGAGCTGCCGGAAGACCGGGACATCAACGATTTTTTTCTTTTAACTGCCGATCCGGTCAAGGCGTTTGTCGCCCTGCTGCCGCAGTCTCCGGCCGCTTCCGAAAACCCGCCGGCATCCACAGAGAGCCTCACCCAAACCGACACCGGCTTTGTCCTGGTCAGAGACGGCCGGACATACGACGTCCGGGGCCTGGTCAAAAAAGAGACCAGACTCAAGGCCACGGTCAAGGCCGTAAAAGGCCAAGGGGCCGGCCGCCGGGTCTGGCCGGACACGGTGGATTTTTATTCTGCCCGGTCCCGGGCGGCCCTGGCCAGGGGCCTGCGTGATCTGTTCGACGCTGACGAGCCTACCATTGACAATGATATCCAGCGCCTGCTGGCCCTGGCAGAAAACAACCATCCCCTAAAAGCCGACGACGCGCCTGACCAGGAAATGACCGAGGCAGAAAAAACCGAAGCCCTGCGGTTTTTGCAAAACCCGGACATGTTCGGCGAGATACTGGCCGACATCGAGACCCTGGGCTATACCGGCGAAGCAATGAACAAGCTATTGTGTTACGTGGCG
Organism: Desulfosalsimonas sp.; assembly: GCF_055149105.1. NCBI lineage: Bacteria > Pseudomonadati > Thermodesulfobacteriota > Desulfobacteria > Desulfobacterales > Desulfosalsimonadaceae > Desulfosalsimonas > Desulfosalsimonas sp. The sequence continues at coordinate 34,777 of NZ_JBSRLA010000033.1, forward strand.
GCCGTGTCCCGCAAGACCGAGCATCCCTTGTCCGTGATGATCCAGTCCCGAAGCGCGGCCGGCAAATCCTTTTTACAGGACACCATCTTGTCCTTGATGCCGGAAGAAGACAAAACCAAGTACACCCGCCTGACCGACCAGGCCCTGTTTTACACTGGCCGCCACAGCCTGAAACACAAAATCCTGGCCATCGAGGAGCTGGACGGCATGAACGGGGCCATCTACGCCATCCGCAGCATCCAGAGCGCCAAACAGGTGGCCATCGCCTATACCGGCAAGGACGCGGCCACGGGCGAACAAAAGACCTTGGAAAACATCGTGGAAGGTCCGGTCATGGTCTTTATCACCACCACCCAGGTTGATATTGACGGCGAGACCGCTTCCCGGTTCGTGTTCATCTCCGTGGACGAATCCGAGGCCATGACCAAGAAGATACTGGATAAGCAACGCCAGAGCCATACCATGACCGGCATGGTCAACAAGCTCCAGGCGGACGCCATTATTAAAAAGCACAACAACGCCAACCGATTATTGAAACCCCTGCACGTGTTCAACCCCTATGCCGAGTTGTTGACCTTTACCAGCAAATCTTTGCGGGCCAGGCGCGACCATACCAAGTATCTGAACCTGATATCGGCCGTGGCCTTTTTGTTCCAGCATCAGCGCCAACCCCGGACCATGACTGTGGCCGGCCAAACCCTGAAATATATCAACGTCACCCTGGCTGACATCGAGCAGGCCAACCGGATCGCAGATGAAGTTTTGGGCCGGAGCCTGGACGAGCTGCCCCCGCCGTCCCGGGCCCTGCTCGGCCTTATCCGGGAGATGTGCCAACAGCATACCGCCGATAAAAGCGAGCTCGAGGAATACCACTTTACTCGCAAGGACATCCGGGAGTACAGCGGGTGGAGCGACTTCCAGGTCAAGACCCACATCCGGCAGCTGGAGGAACTGGAATACCTCTACGCCGTGGCTGGAAAAAAGGGCAAGGAATACGTCTACGAACTGATCGTGACCGAGCCTAAGGACACCCCTTTTTTGCCGGGCTTAATCGACATCAACCGGTTAAAAAAACAGGCCAAGGCCGCCGGGATAACAGATGACCCGCCCAACCTGGAGGGGTAAAAATGCGACCTGGAGGGCGGATTTTATAACCTGGCGGGTAGTTGGCGGCCACCTGGCGGGCCGGGTATTGTCCCTGCCAATCCCCGCATGTCAATCGTTTACAAGAAAATGGCCGCAACTTCCAAGCTTGGAAAGCAAAGAAAGCCCCCCTTATATCAAAACCGTCATCATATTGATATCAGAAAGGAGAGCATATGAATAATACAGATGATCTGTTGTTCGCCTTTGGCGAGCACCTGAAAGTCTTAAACCGCAGCCCGGCCACGGTCACCGCCTACACCGACCATGTCCGGCAGTGCCTTGATGATCTGCAACCACAGGACATCAAAACCGTTACCACCGCCATGATAAAGGCCTGGATCGCTGATTTGTACGACTACCGGACGCCGGCCGGCAGGCCTTACAGCACCGGCACCATCTGCATTAAAATCCGGGCTGTGAAACGGTTTTTTGAGTTCTTGACCGCCACCAACGTGATCTTTATCGATCCCGCCGAGACCGTCAAGGAGCCGCAAAAAGACAGCCGGATTATAACCGCGCCCACTGCCGGGCAGATCAACACTGTCCTGGAACAACCCAACCTGGCCACGCTCCTTGGCATCCGGGACCGGACCATCATGGAAGTGTTTTACTCTACCGGCATCAGAAAGGCCGAACTGTGCAGCCTGACCATCTATGACGCCGACGTGACCGGGCGCATGCTGCGGATCAACCAGGGCAAGGGGCAAAAGGACCGGGTGGTTCCCCTGGGCAAACACGCCGCCCGGTTTTTAAAAGAATACATCAGCCGGGTCCGGCCCCATTACACCAAGAAACACCCGGCCAACCGCTTTTTGTTCGTGGATAAGAGCGGCCGCCGGATCCGCCGGCAGGCGGTCCAGGTGATGATCAAAAAATACGTCCGTCAGGCCGGCATTAAAGGCCGGGTCGGCCCGCACCTGTTCCGGCACGCCTTTGCCACGGTTTTGGTCAAAAACGGGGCCGACATTACCGCCGTGCAGAAGATGCTGGGCCATGCCGACCCGCGCACCACCCAGGTTTATATCAACTCCCTGGGCCTTGACCTGAAAAAAGCCCACCAGCAAACCCATCCCCGGGAAAAGGACCGGATCGACCGCCGCGTCATCGCCCCGGCCATAGAAAGGAGGCACCAGAGATGAAGGCTTTGCTTGAAGAATTTGAACAATCCTTAAAAGCCTTAAACCGCACCGGCCGCACCATCAGCGAGATCAAACGAAAGGTTCACCTGTTCCTTGATTATCTGGCGGCCCGGGACATCCACGATCCCGCCCGGATCACCAAAGATGTCATCCGGGCCTGGCAGATCGACATTTACCAGTCCTTGACCGCCAGGGGTGAGCCGTACACCGTGGCTTATCAAAACAGCCTGATCGGGGCCGTCAAAACCTTCATGGCCTTTTTGGCCGACAGCGGCTATATCGTGGCCAACCCGGCCCGGGATATCCGGTACGCCAGGCAGCCCCGGACGCTGCCCCGCAGCATCCTGACCCTGGCTGAAATCAGAAAGATCATGCGCGCCCCGGACATCAACAGCGTTATCGGCTACCGGGACCGGGCCATCCTGGAAGTGTTTTATTCCACCGGCATCAGAAAGACCGAGCTGCGGAACCTGAGCTTGTCCGACGTGGATTATCATGACGGGTTTTTGCGGGTCATGGGCAAGGGAAGCAAAGAGCGGATCGTTCCCCTGGGCCGCATTGCCTGCCGGTACCTGGAAAACTACATCAAGAGCGTCCGGCCGGAACTGATCCGGGATCCTTACGAAAACGCCCTGTTTTTGTCCTCCCGCGGCAACCGCCTGAATCATAACGCCGTATGGGTCCTGGTCAGAAAGTACGCCCAAAAGGCGAAAATCAAAAAGCCCGTCCACTGCCACACGTTCCGGCACACCTGCGCCACCCTCATGCTGCGCAACAAGGCCGACATCCGCGCCATCCAGGAACTGCTGGGCCACAGCACCCTGACCGCCACCCAGGTATATACCCGGGTCAGCATCAACGACTTAAAAGCCGTTCACGCCCGCTGCCATCCCCGGGAAAAAGACAAGCGATAGCCTTTTTCTTTTTAACTGCCCCAAACCCTTTACATATTTGATAGGCCTGATATAAACGGACAAGCATCAAATCCGCCCTGATACGACTACGAAAAATCAAAAAACAGCGGAAAAACCGTTCTTTGATACAAGCGAAAAATGGGGGATAAAAACCTGATTATAAAAGGAATCGGGTCTTTGAGCGGAGAGACCTTAACGTGATCCTTTACCACAATGACCACCTCGGCACCCCCCAGAAGATGACCGACCCCAGCGGGGCGGTGGTCTGGAGCGCAAAATACAGCTCCTTCGGTGAAGCCCATGTGGATCCGGCATCAACGGTGGTCAATAATCTGCGGTTCCCGGGCCAGTATGAAGATC
>NZ_JBSRLA010000034.1:0-37321 GCF_055149105.1 Desulfosalsimonas sp.
GCGCACACCTGAGAAGGATCAAGTAAAACTTTTAGACTATGAAACAGTATAGAACAACAAACAATCAAAATTTAGGACAATGCAAAAGAGCCACACCCATACAATTTGGTAGTGTCAAGGCTGCGATGGCGCAAAAGATCAGCAATTTCTTTGAGAGAAACTCCGCCATTAAACAGATGGCTGGCAATTGTGCTTCGAAGAATGTGCGTTCCCGTCCAAGATAAACCGGCCCGGGAGAAGGCCCGCCGGACAGCACCGCGGACGGTACTTGCTTGCACAGCCAATCCAACTGGAGCCCGATGGTGCACAAATACACTACGAATATTGGTCTCAGGCCGTCCTTTCCGAAGATAGTCGGCCACTGCTTGCCCTGTTGTATCGGGAATGGGGAGTATGTCTTCACGCCTACTCTTAGTTTTGGTCAAAGACAATAATCCTCGATGCCAGTCCAATGAATCCAACTGCAGCTGGGACACTTCGCAACAGCGCAGTCCAAGGTCTGCCAAACACCGGGCCATGGCATAATCTCGTTTACCAATTGCAGTTGAACGATTGAAAGTATCAAAGAATTTTTTTAACTCTTCCGGCCGAAGTGCACGAGGAAGATTTGCCGCTGACCAGTTTGGTGGACGGGGGATTTTGGCAGATTCACAAACTGTTTTATGGCCGGCAAATCTAAGAAATTTCAAATAAGTCCGAAGGGAATAAACCAAAACGCCCATGCTACCCGTGCGGTATTTTCCGGCTTGCTGGGCAACAAAATAGCAAAGAGTTTCAGGGGTGATCTTATTAATTTCAACCGGCTCCTCTGCGAAGAGCCACAAAAGGAACATACGAACGTGACGACGATGATACCAGCAGGTAGCTTCAGCAAGTCCGCAAACCCTTTGAAGATACCAATCAAATTCCATAATAGCAGCCGCAATTTCCGGATGTGTTTCATTATGGGATTTTTTATAACGGGAAAGCCCCTTCATCTGAAGAAACTGGTTCAGCGCTGCTCGAACGATTTTGAGATTTCGGGGAAAAGCATCAGGACAATGACAATCTGGAAGATGACGATCGAGAAACGCTTGAACATTCCTTTGGTTAATTTCCTTCTCGAAATCCGGTCTTTTGGCAAGCCAGTATCCAAAATGTTCCAACGACGCCGTGTAAGCTCGTATAGTAGTATCGCAATATCTCCTATCCATAAGGTAATCGTTAAAAATGGAAAAAACTGCTGGCGAGACAGGACCAAAACGATCATACTGCCAATTGACAAAAAAAATTTCATTCATAAGAGCATCCTCCTTTCTTTGGGGTGGGTAAGGATGATACTCTTATTTATGTGGAGCGATGGAAATGATTAAATCGTCTTGAGGAAGGAAAAACACGGGGTTTGAAAACATTCCAAAATCAATTCCGCATAATTGAAGTATCTGCATAATTACGGTTATGTGGAATTCAGCATAACCGTAAGAACTGGCTGTTTAACGGCCATCCCAAAGGGGCTGCTGCCAGTGCCGCCCTCTACAGCGTGATTGAAACGGCCAAGGCCAACGGGCTCAAACCCTATTTTTACCTCAGGCATCTGTTTGAGCAGCTGCCCCTGGCTGGAACCGAGGATGATTACCGGAACCTGCTGCCGCAGAACCTCTCGCCTGACCAGATTGCCCTGCCGGCGGCATAGAGGGTGTACTTCCCTAAGCGCTTACATATCTGCCTTATAAGCAGAGCCATATCCGGACCTTTGAGGCCTTCTATTCGTATCCGGATAACAGATGGAGATTCGGCATTTGTTACTGCTATAAACGCATGAAAATCCGAATCCAGTGTTATAATTACCCTCCCGTTCTCACGGGCATATTCGATCAGCTCTGTATCCTGTGCTTTGCTCAATCCAATATCACCGACATGCAGGATATCCCATTTTTCACCCTGTAAATTAGACGCAGTTGAGCGTGGAAGGCCCTGGTCAAGCAAAATACGGATCAAGCAACCTCCAGATGCATTGTTTGCGTATCTAAATTGGTTGCGGCGAATTCCAGAGCTTGGCGGATGTCTTCCTTCTCCAATTCAGGGTACTCTTCCCTCAAATTCTGCCAGTCAGGATAAAGTGCCACTGCTTCAACAACTCTTCGCACAGTCAGGCGCATATTCCTTATGCAGGGCTGGCCATTCATGAGTTCAGGGTCTATGGTAATTCTGTCAAATTTTTTTCCCATGGTTAGTCCTTTTTTTTCGGTATATTTTTATCCGTTGCTTCTTTGGACCGTTGTCCCTTGTAAAAGCTGTTAAACTCGCTCTTCTCCGTAAAGTACAACACTTAAAGAAAAGCTGCAAGTCTTAATAATTCCGTAATCCCGGGGACGCTTTACATATTTCGGATAAGGGTAAAGATGGTTGTTGGAAAGGGGAGAGGTGCAAGGTTCAAGGGGGGAAAGGAGAAGAATTGATGGGCAAAAAGTGGTGCCATTATGACAGAGTGGAAAAGTGGCGGGTTTTTGATATACTTGAGAATTAAAATGATTCGGCCCAGGTTGCGGGGGAGATGACTGAGCTTTGGGGCATGGGGTTTTTAATTAGCAACTGATCTCCGGTGATCAGAACAGCAGTTGGTTCCGAGGCCAAAAGAGCCCACAGGTGGACGTCCTGTGGATCCGGAGAGGCGTGGTGCGGATTGGACTCGGGCTCGCGCCAGATAGCGTTGGCCGTGATTTCCGTCAGGAGTTGATCAACTTCGGATTCGTTGAGTCCATGGAGGCGAACAAGCCCGGGACGAAGCAAAACACTTCTGTATTCAGACAACAGTTCGGCAGTCAAAAGGTAAAGCAGATCGCCTTCCAGCATGGCATCAAGAACTCTGACGGTCGGGCTGGCGGACTTGTTGGTGATAAGGCCGGCAGCGACAACATTGGTATCGATGATAAAAATGCGCGTGTTCATTTAGATCGATGTGCCCGTGTTTCTTCGACAGCAAGGCTGATTGCGTCTGCTTCGCTGCATTGTGCTTCCGAGCGGGCGCGTGCAACCAGCTGGCGGGCATTTTCCATGGATTGGATGCCCCGAAGCCGCAGGCTTTCCTCTATGAGCCCGCTGATGCTGCGCCCCTGCCTCGCGGCGGTCTCTTTCAGCGCGCGATGCAGATCATCGTCAAGGGTTATGGTTAGTCTGCTCATGAATATTTCCTTTATCGTTAATAGATTTCTTTATCACATTAACACCAGGACACCATGGTGTCAAGGATGGGCGGAGGACGGAGGACAGAGGACGGAGGACGGAAGGCAGAGGACAGAGGACGGAAGGCAGAGGACAGAAGACAGAAGACAGAGGACAGAGGACAGAGTCTGGGAGGTGCGATGGGAGAGAGGATTTCGAGTTTTCGGGAGTTGAGGGTGTATCGGGCGGCTTTTGAGTTGCAGCAGGAGATTTTTGAGGTGACAAAGGAGTTTCCAAAAGAGGAATTGTATAGCCTGACGGATCAGATTCGGAGATCGTCTCGATCCATAGGCGGCAATATTGCCGAGGCGTGGCAGAAACGCCGTTATCCGGCTCATTTTATGAGTAAATTGAGTGATGCAGACGGAGAACAGGCGGAAACACAGCATTGGCTGGATACGGCTCAAAAATGCCGTTATATTTCTGATGGATGTCACGATCGGCTCATGAGCGCCTGCCGTGATATAGGCCGCATGCTCGGTGCCATGATCAACAAACCCGAAACCTTCTGCAAAAACCAATGATCAGGCTTTTCTGACTTCTTGACAACGGTTGGCAGGGCTGTTATGTAACCTGAAAAATAATGATTTTTGCAGTATTTTTGCGGAGAGATGGCCGAGTCGGCTGAAGGCGCTCGCCTGCTAAGCGAGTATGGGGGGAAACCTCCATCGAGGGTTCGAATCCCTCTCTCTCCGCCATATCAGGTACTTACGCCCGGTCAAGTGACCGGGCGTTTTGTTTTTAGAGGGGCTTGGCCACCACTTTGGCCACCACTTTAAAAATATTCAGGCTTTTCCAAGGGAGCTTTGATTGGATAGAGTGAATTCCCATTTCGAAGGGTTGCAGCTTGCCTCCATCTCTTCAGATCACATCTTCCAATTGATTTTTCTTTCTCGTTATTTTATTTTAACATATTGGGCTAAAATAAAATAATGGAAGATCTTATTTTAGGTTCGAGGTCAGAATGAAGCGAGGACTTCAAGGCAGATACGTTACCCTATCGACGGTAGGTGAAAAAGCTAAGGCCTTCGTGCCTATGCCACTGCCGCCGCATCCGCCCATCGACTGGACGCCGGAGCTGCGCAGCAAGTTTGACCAGGCACTGCTGGCGATAGGACGGCTGGACAGCGTTTCGACCCTGCTGCCGGACACCTCCCTTTTCCTCTACATGTACATTCGTAAGGAAGCGGTGCTTTCTTCCATGATCGAGGGAACCCAGTCTTCTCTTTCTGACCTGCTGCTGTTCGAGTTGGATCAGGAACCAAGTGTTCCACTGGATGACGTTCGGGAGGTCAGCAACTATGTCGCGGCCCTTGACCACGGCCTGCGCCTGCTCAAGGATGGGTTGCCGTTGTCGCTGCGGCTGTTTCGAGAAATCCACGGCGTTTTGTTGGCCAAGGGCCGGGGGAACAATCAGACACCGGGAGAATTCCGGCGCAGCCAGAACTGGATTGGCGGCACTCGACCAGGTAATGCAGCTTTTGTGCCGCCTCCGGCCGAAAAGGTGATCGAGTGCATGAGCAAGCTGGAGCTTTTTCTCCATGATCAGCCGGAACCGACGCCAGTGCTGCTCAAGGCGGCTCTGGCCCATGTACAATTCGAGACGATTCATCCTTTCCTGGATGGCAATGGCCGTCTGGGACGCCTGCTGATCACCCTGCTCTTGTGTGAACAAAAGGTGTTGCTGAAGCCGATGCTCTACTTGAGTCTCTATTTCAAGGCGCATCGCCAGTATTACTACGAGCTGCTCGACAACGTGCGCCTGACTGGCGACTGGGAAGACTGGCTCGATTTCTTCGCCGAGGCGGTTATCGTCACCGCCACCCAGGCGGTAGAAACCGCCCGGCAGCTCCTCGACTTGTCCAACCAGGACCGCGACAAGATCAGCAATCTCGGCAGGGCGGCGACATCGAGCCTAAAGGTTCACCGGGCACTGATGGAGCAGCCCATTGCCACCTCGGGTTCACTGGCAGAGAAGACCGGCATCACTCCGGCAACGGTTAACAAGGCTCTCGGCCATTTGGAGAACCTCGGCATTGTAAAGGAGTTGACCGCCCAGAAGCGCAACCGACTATTCAGCTATGCGGACTATATCGAGATCATGAATCGTGGCACGGAGCTGCCGGAAAGGTAGGCTCGAATCCCTCTCTTTCCGCCATATCAAATTTTACGCCCGGTCAAGTGGCCGGGCTTTTTTGTTTTGCGGCGGGGATGGGAAAAAAAGCCGCACTCAGGCGTGCATGCCCTGATAAAGGTTTTGCTGTTCCAGGGTGTTTCGGATCTGGTTTAGGGTCTGGGTTTTGTTGATTGCCCAGGCTGGGGCGATGAGTTCTTCGGGGTGGGGGTCGCCGGTGAGGCGGGAGATGATGATGTCATCCCGCAGGTGGGTTAAAAACGCGCATGTGAGGTTGACATATTCGTTCTGGGTCAGGCAGGTGTATCTGCCCTGGTCATACCACTGGTGGAGCACGGTGTTTTTGACCACGTAGAGAAGATGGATCTTAACACCGTTGATGTCCATGGCAGAAAGGGTTTTTGCGGTCTGGATCATGTGTTTTTCCGATTCTCCGGGAAGGCCCAAAATCACGTGGGCGCACACGTGAATGCCGCGTTTTCTGGCGCCTTCCACGGCGTTTTCAAATGCGGCAAAATCGTGGCCGCGGTTGATGCGCGAAAGTGTGGCATCATGGACAGACTGCAGACCGTATTCCACCCATACCAGGTATTGATCCTGATAGCTGGCCAGCAGATCCAGGTTTTCATCATTGACACAGTCCGGCCGGGTGCCTGCAAAAAGGCCCACCATACCCTCCACGGCAAGGGCCTCGTCATAGAGCTCCTTTAAACGATGAGTCGGGGCATAGGTGTTGGTGTAGGACTGGAAATAGGCGATGAATTTTTTGGCCTTATACCGACGGATCAGGGCGTGTTTGGCTTGTTCTGCCTGCTGTGTGATGGATTTGCCCTGCGCGGCCGCACCCGTGCCAGAACCCTTTTGGTTGCAGTAAATGCAGCCGGCGCGCGAAAGGGTGCCGTCGCGGTTGGGGCAACCCAGGCCCGCGTCAATGGTGATTTTCTGCACCCTGCAGCCAAACAGGCCCCGCAGATAGGTGTTTAAGTCTGTGTAGCGGTTTTGCATGAATTTGCTGCATAAGGCGGTCAAATGCCTTGACCGGCCGTGTCGCAGATCCTACATTAAGAGTTTCAAATCGGTTTTTCAAAATCGCCCAGATTAAGAAAACCTTATCACGAACCATGAGCCGGTGCAATGAACCAGCAGAACAAAACATATGACGTGATCGTGGTGGGCGCGGGCCATGCGGGATGCGAGGCGGCCCTGGCCGCAGCGCGCATGGGCTGCCAAGTGATGCTTGCCGCAATTGATCTGGACAAGATCGCGGCCATGCCGTGCAGTCCGTCTGTGGGCGGCATGGCCAAGGGGCAGCTGGTGCGCGAAATCGACGCCCTGGGCGGGGAGATGGCCCGGGTCACGGACCGCACCGCCATTCATTTCCGGACCTTAAATACCCGCAAGGGCCCGGCCGTGCACTCTTCCAGGACCCAGAACGACAAGATCCGCTATCACACCGCCATGAAAGCGGTGCTCGAAGACACACCAGGCATTGACATCAAGCAGGTGCTGGTGGACCGGCTCCTGGTGGAAGACAACCAGGCCGTCGGAGTGGTGGACCGCACCGGGTTTGCATTTTACGGGCAAACCGTGATTCTGGCCACGGGCACGTTTCTGGCCGGGCGGGTGCATATCGGAAACAATTCGTTTATGGCCGGCAGGGCCGGGGAGTTTTCCGCAGAAGGGCTTTCCGCGGATTTAAGGGCCCTGGGCTTTGCCATGGGCCGGATGAAAACCGGCACCCCGCCCCGGCTGCACCGCGACAGCATTGATTTTTCCGTGCTTGAGCGCCAGGACTCCCAGGAATCGCCCCGCCCCTTTTCCTATTCATCCACCGGCCTGCCCCTGCCCCAGGTGCCAAGCTTTATTGGCGCGGCCAATGCCCAAACCATCCGCACGGTGGCAGACAATATCTCCCGGTCATCGCTGTACGGCGGGTTTATCTCCGGGGTTTCGGCCCGGTACTGCCCCTCGTTTGAAGACAAGGTGGTCAAGTTTCCGGACCGGCAGAGCCACCAGGTGATTTTGGAGCCCGAAGGCCTGGACACAAAGGAAATTTATGTTTCCGGGCTTGGAAACAGCCTGCCCCTGGAGATCCAGGTGCAGCTGGTGCGCACCATCTGCGGGCTGGAGCAGGCCGAAATCATGCGGCCGGCCTATGCCATTGAATATGATTACGTGGATCCCATGCAGCTTTTGCCCACCCTGGAGACCCGAAAGGTGGCGGGCTTGTATCTGGCCGGCCAGATAAACGGCACCTCCGGATACGAGGAAGCCGCGGCCCAGGGGCTGTGGGCCGGGATCAACGCGGCCTGCCGGGTGCAGCACAGGCCGGCCTTTGTCCTGGACCGGTCCCAGGCCTACATGGGCGTGATGATCGATGATCTGGTCACCCGGGGCACGTCCGAGCCCTACCGGATGTTTACCTCCCGGGCCGAGTACCGGCTCATGCTGCGCGAGGACAATGCGGATCTGCGGTTGATGGAAATCGGCCATGATCTGGGCCTGATCGGCCATGATGCGGCCAAGGAGCTAAAGCAGCGGCGGGAGCAGATCGAAGCCGAGATCAATCGGCTTGGCAAAACAGCCATCCGCCCGGGCCCGGAGCTGGACCGGTATTTGGCCGAACGCAAGTCCGCGGCTGTAACCACGGGCACGCCGGCGGCCCAGCTGCTCAAGCGCAACGAGCTCGACTATGACGTGATCCGCAAATTCGCCCCGCCGGGCCGGCCGCTGGACGCCCGGGTCATCGGTCAGGTGGAAATTGCGGTCAAATACGACGGCTATATCCGCAAGCAGCTAAAGGAAATCGAAAAATTCAAAAGCCTGGAAAAAACGCCCATACCCGAAAATTTTGATTTTTCCGGAGTGCACGGCCTGTCCAACGAGCTGCGCGAAAAACTCTCCCGGGTCCGGCCGGTATCCATGGGCCAGGCCTCGCGCATCGAGGGCATCACCCCGGCGGCCCTGTCCGTGCTCATGGTGGCCTTAAAGGCCCGCAGCGGGGGACACGGGGGTGCAGGGGCATCCGCCCACAACGAATCCATAAATTTTTCGGATGGTTCAACGCCGGGTCGGGGTTGACATCCGTGGGATGTGAATTATTTTAATGACCGAGACAACACAGACCCATTTTACAAATAAAATATGAAAACGGTGATGCAGATATGGCCCAGAAGGATTATTACAAAATACTCGGCGTGGACAAAAGCGCATCCCAGGAGGATATCAAAAAGGCCTACCGCAAGCTGGCCATGAAATATCATCCGGACCACTCCTCGGGCTCCAAGGAAAACGAGGAAAAGTTCAAGGAGATCAGCGAGGCTTATGCCGTGCTCAGTGATCCGGAAAAGCGCAAGCAGTATGACACTTACGGTGACGAGGATTTCCGGCAGCGCTACAGCCAGGATGACATTTTCCGGGATGTGGATCTCGGCGATATTCTCCGGGAGTTTGGCTTTGGCGGCGGCAGCGGCTCGTTTTTTTCATTTGGCGGCGGCCGTGGCAGAAGCGGGCAAAAGGGCCGGTTTTCCTTTGACCCGGAAAGCATGTTTGGTTTCGGCGATGCCGCAGGCGGCCGGCAGCAGAGCATGGAAGCCAAGGGCAGAGACGTTGAAACCGAGCTGCCCCTGACTCTGCAGGAAATCGCCACCGGCGTGACAAAAACCGTTTCCGTGCAGACGCCATCGGGCAAAACCGAGACCCTGACCGTGAAAATTCCCAAGGGCCTGATTGACGGCAAAAAGGTGCGCCTGGCCGGCCGGGGACAGCCCAGCCCCTACGGCGGTCCGGCCGGGGACATGTATATCCGCTCCAAAATTGTTCCCGACCGGGTGTTTTCCAACGAGGGATTTGACATTTACGTCAACCGGGACATCAATCTCACAGAAGCCCTGCTGGGCACAAGCGTGACAGTGCCCACAGTGGACGGCGGGCAGATCAATATGAAAATTCCGCCGGGGACCCAGCCCAAAAGCAAACTCCGGGTGGCCGGCAGGGGCCTGCCCCACATGCGCGGCAGCGGCCGGGGCGACATGTACGTGGTGGTCAACGTGAAAATGCCCAAAAAGCTGAGCAAAAAGCAAAAAGAGCTGGTGGAGTCCCTGGCAGAAACCGGGCTCTGATCCAGGGCTTTTTCCCTGAGTCTGAAAAAGCGCCAACAGCAGATAACCTGTTGTGATTGGCGCTTTTTTTGTGCCCCCAAAACCCTTTTTTCAGTGTCGGCCAGCGCATCCGGCATCCTGAAAGTTTGTGTTTTGGTGCGGCAATAAGGCAATTTTATTGACAAAAGCAAATCTTTTGCATACACTTCCGCCATAAAGCGACCTCTGAAAAATGGTTTCGGGTGAAAGTGCCTGTTGCGATAAACCCTTCATTTGATAAAATATTGATGCCTGAACTGCTACCTGTCCTGAGCCAAGAAGAGATCCAGGAAAAAGTTGCCCGCCTGGGGCAGCAGATTTCAGCCGACTATAAAGATGAACAATTGGTGTTAATCGGAGTGTTAAAAGGCGCATTTGTTTTCATGGCCGACCTTGTGCGGTATATCAGCCTCCCGGTGGAGATTGATTTTATCACCGCGTCGAGCTACGGCCATTGTGATCACTCCTCCGGGGATGTCCGGGTGCAGGATGACCTGGGAATCGACATCAAAGACAAGCACGTACTGATCGTCGAGGATATTCTGGACACCGGTCTGACCATCCAGCGGCTGATTGCCTGCCTTGCCTGCCGCCAGCCCAGAAGCATCCGGGTGTGCGCTTGTATTGACAAGACAGAGCGCAGGCAGACTGACCTGCGCCCGGATTATTGGTGTCACCGCGCGGAACAAGGATTTCTTGTGGGTTATGGCCTGGATTATGCCGAGCAATACAGGCAGTTGCCCGCCATCTACCATTTACAATTTTCAGCCAGCGAGGGGAAAAAATGATCGTCACCTGTGAGGCTTGCGGCACGAGTTATAAAGTCAAGTCCAGCATGATCCGCCCGTCAGGGTCCACGGTGAGATGTTCCAGATGCCAGCATGTTTTTGTGGCCTATCCAGCCGTATCGGAACCGCAGTTTGAAAAGCCTTCTGAAAAACAAGCAGAAACCCCGCCGTCAGAGGCTGATTTTTCCCATCCCGGCAGCGCCACGTTTCTCGCCGATGCTGCTGAAACCGAAAAGCAGCTGGATGCGTTTTTTGCCGAAGATTTTGAGGCAGAGCCATCCGGCAGACCCTCTCAGGCTGAAAACGTTGATGCCCCGCCAAGGCAACAGGATGCGGATTTCCCGGCTGCCCGGTCCGGGTCTTTGTTTGAAACCGCCCCGGGTGCCGGGCCTGATTTGGCAACCCATGAAACCGCTGACTCCCGGGAGGCGGACTCGTTTGAACTCGACTTTCCGGATTTTTCCGAAGACAGCCCGGATCAAATCTATATGGAGGATCTGGAATACGACACTGAGATGAGTTTTTCGGCCCTGGAAGAAACCGCGAATCTTGACTTTTCAGACCTGGAACAAGACGCTGACCTGGAGCTTTCAAGCCTGGAAAAGCAGACAGAAACAGCTGATTTTTCTTTGGCGGATCTGGAGGCTGAAGCCGGCCCGGATTTGGCTGACGTTTCCAAGCCGCCTCAGCCGGCCGCGGGCCCTGTGGAGGCAGAAGATGAGCCGGAATTGGACTTTTCAGACCTTGAAGCGGACACGGAGCTGGATTTTTCTGATTCCGGGGCTGAAGCCGATATGGACCTCTCTGATCTGGAGGCCGAATCCGGCGGGGCCTTTGCTGAACCCGGGGCTGAAGCTGCGGATGATTCCGATGCGGTCCTGGATCTATCCGGCCACACAGTTGACGCGCAGGGCGGAGAGGATTTTCTGGATTTAGACGAACAGAAAGTTGATTTTGAGAGCGTGCAGGAAGACTTTGATTTTGATCTGGATGAAGATTTTTCAGACATTTCTTCCGAGCCGGAGCCGGATCTTTCAGATTCTCAGGCGCAGGCGGATTTGGATCTCTCTGACCTGGAAGCTGATGGAGGTGAGGATTTTGCGTCTTTTCAACCCGAGACCACTGCAGAATCCGATGCAGAACTCACTTTTTCCGACCTGACGGCCGACGCTGAAATGCAGCCGGAATTTGAGCAGCAGGAGCAGCCCCCTGTTGATGAAGAAACAGATGAAGAAACATTGGAGATTTCCGATCTCACGCTGGAGGCGGGCGAACTTGATGCCACTTTGGGCTCCCTCCCCGAGCAGGAGCCGGATGATCTGGAGTTGGAACCGGAACCGGAACCGGAACAGGGAGCGGATGCAGAGCTAAATTTTTCCGACCTGATTGCCGATACTGAAATTCAGCCGGCATTTGAACAGGAACAGGGGCAGGAGCAGGAGCAGGTAGCGTTTGCTGATGAAGAACCAATGGAGATTTCCGAGTTTGCCCAGGGTGCCGGAAGCGACGAAGAAACGGGAACTTCCTTTGAGACTGCGCAGGAAGAATTTGACCTGGATCTGGATACATTTGAGCTGAATCTGGACGAAGACGCGTCCCTGGAAGATCATCAGGGGTCTGGTTTTGCGGTTCCCGGGGAAAAAAAAACCAAAGTGGAAACAGACGAAATGACAGGCAAGGACGATAAACCCGGGGAAACCGAAGAAGATCTGTTTGATCTGGAGCTGGACTTTGATTTTGAGGAAAGCCCTGAGCAGACTGAAGCCGGTGCTGACAAGGATGGGGATGAGGATCTGGATCTGGACTTTGCAGATGAAGAACCGGACGCCCCTTCAGCCCCCCCCGCAGCCCCGGCGGAACCCGCGCCGGTGGAGCCGGATAAGAAAGAAAAATCTGAATCCCGCGGGGTCTATGAGGTGAATCTGGAGCTGGGCGACTCTGGTCAGGAAGATGATGACGAGGATGATTTCCTGGCGGATCTGGATCTGGATTTTGACGAAACCCCGGATGATGTCGCTGGTGAAGTATCTCAACAAGCTCCGGCTGAGGCTGCTGCTGAAGAAAAAATACAGGAACCCGGGCCGGATTCTGAAGCGGACTCAGACCTGGAGCTGGATTTGACCATGGATACGGGTGAAGACGCGGGTGCGGATTTTTTACCTGAGAAACAACAGGACGCGCCGGTGCAGGAGGATTTTGACCTGGACCTGGAGGAGGAGAAATCCCCGGCTGAAGCCGAAGATTTTTCACTTGAGCTTGATGAGCCCGGGGCCCTGGACACGGCTGAAACAGAAAGCCGGGCCGGGGCGGCCGAAGATCGGCAAACCGGGATGCCGGAAAAAGATCAAGCAGACTCCGGAGATTTTGCCGATCTGGACCTGGATTTGTCAGATGACATGGATTCCGCCTCTGCCGCCACAGAAGAAGATGATTTTGAATTGAACCTGGAAACCATGTTTGCTGAAGGCGATGAGGATGAATTCGTTGACGAAAAAAGCGTTTCCCTGGAGGCTGTGGACTCAGAAACCGAGGATGTCGGGGAAGACGATGAGTTTTCGCAAACAGAGGAAGAAGGGGAGACGGTTTTCTTTTCAGGTGTGACCGATGGCCCGGAAGATTCCCAAAGCCCGGATCAGGACCTGGGAGAAGACAGTGTTTTTGATAAGGAATCCGGCGGTTATGCAGCAGATGGTTTTCAGCCCGTGGGCGCACGGAAAAAGCCGGTCTGGAAAATACTGGCCTTGCTGGTGATCCTGGCTGCGGCTGCGGCCGGGGCATATGTTTATTATTACGGGCTTCCCATGGAAAAGTCGGGAGCCCCGGATCCCGGAAACCAGAAAATTGCGGTTTCCGACCCCTCCTACCAGTTCATGGACAATCAAAGCGCCGGCGAAATTCTGGTGATCACCGGCAGTATCACCAACCGCTATGATCATGCCCGCCAAAATATCCGGGTGGAAGCCGGCGTGTATGATCAGCAGGGCACCCGCATGGATGCAACCGCTGTCATTTGCGGCAACACCCTGACACAGCAGCAGCTCAGTAATCTTGATCCCGGAGAAATCCGGCAGGCCCTTGGCAGGACTGCAACTGTCGCCAATCAGTCCCCGGTGGTGCAGGCCGGAGGCAATCTGCCCTTTATGGCCGTGTTTGCCAATCCCCCTGACGGGATTGCCGAGCTGACCGTGGATGCGCTCTCGTCTGAGAAGTCGTAACAGGATTTGATGCCGGTATTGGAGCCGAACTTTTATGTTGACTCCATGGTTTTCAAATGATATGAATTCTGCTTTTAGTTTTTGGGGTATGGCAGAGGTTAAAAAATACCCTGGCTTTTTATATGGCGATGTAGCTCAGTCGGTCAGAGCATGCGGCTCATATCCGCAGCGTCCGGGGTTCGAATCCCTGCATCGCCACCACCAAATCCGTATATCCGAGCCTCTTCGCTGTTCATCCGGAGAGGCTTTGTTATTCTTAAACCGCCAGCGTTTCAAATTTTTATTTCCCTATTACTTCAAAGGAATTAAGTTTATTGTAGCTTTTAAAAATTTGAAGCGCTCGGTTTGGGCCATTTAAGGGGATGGAAAAATGATTGTTACCGGATTTGAAAAGATTGTTGAAGAACGCATCCGTGCCGCCCAGCGAAACGGGGAATTCGACAACCTCAAGGGCGCCGGAAAACCCCTGGATCATGAAGATTACAGCCGAATCCCCGATGAATTGCGCCTTGCCTATAAAATTTTAAAAAATGCGGACTGCCTGCCCCCGGAAGTTGAGTTGCGAAACGAGATCATCCGCACCGAAACCCTGCTTTCCACCATGGAAGACGAAGCCCTTCGCTACAAGACCATGAAAAAGCTCAACTACATGATCTTAAAACTCAATACATTAAGGGGCGGGTCCGTGATTTTCGAAGTCCCTCAGCAATATGAGCACCAGCTCGTGGAACACCTTTCCGCCAACTCAAAAGCCAGGGGTGATGCCAAAGACGGAAAAAACGGGCGCTGAAAATCAAATAAAGAACAAGTCAATGCCCATATTCCGAAACAGAGAAAATCCCGACAGTGTCATGAAGGGCGTGTTTATCGCCTATTTCATACTGTTGTTCCACGTGGCCCTGCTGGGGCTTGTGGGGATCGTGGTGCTGTTTTTTACCGGAATTCTCAATTACCTTCCCTGGATTCTGCTGGGGGGCGCGGTGATGATTGTTGGCTGCGGATACATGGTGATGCGATATCTCCGGAAAAAAAGCCGTTCCATGGTCCAGGTGCTGGGTATGCCCGAGTTTCGGGGCAAAAATATCGAAGTAAACCTGATGGGCGGCCTGGCTTCCTTTAAAATCCAGGACACGAATTCGGAATCATCAGCAGACAGCCGGTATCTGGAATCCGACGGACCGTCGCGGCTGCTGACCCACGCAGATGGTGAAAAGCGCCAAAAACTCGAGTCCCTGGCTGAAATGCGTGACAACCGGATTATTACCCCTGAAGAGTTTGAAAGGGCCAAACAGCGGCTTCTGGACCAATAAGACCGCTTATCGCAACCCGGGTGCAATATCATGAGCAAAAAAATCCATGTTGCCCTGCTTTCCGGCGGAACGTCCGGGGAAAGGGAAATTTCACTAAAAGGCGGAGACCAGGTATACCAGGCCCTGGACAAGGACCGGTACACGGTTGCCAGATATGATCCGCGCACCGATCTTTGCCGCCTGGTGGCCGATGCCCGGGCCATTGACGTGGCCCTGGTGATCCTCCACGGCGCCCCGGGCGAGGACGGCACCATCCAGGGGCTGCTGGACCTGCTGGAGATTCCATACCAGTGCTCCGGGGTCATGAGCAGCGCCATTGCCATGAACAAGGTGGTCTCCAAGTTTTTCTACGAAAAAGCCGGCATTGCCGTGCCGGCCTGGGAGTCCAGCCGCAGGGGGCAGCCTGTGGATGCAAAGGCGGTCATGGACCGGCTGGGCCTGCCCCTGGTGGTCAAGCCGGCAAGCGGCGGCTCGAGTCTGGGTATGAGCATCGTGCGTTCGCCCGAAGCCTTTGACGCCGCCCTGGAGGCCGCTCATGCGTGCGATGATACAGTCCTTTTGGAGCAATACCTGCAGGGAACCGAGATCACCGGCGGAGTCTTGGGCAACCAGGACCTGGAGGCCCTGCCTTTGGTGGAAATCGTGCCTTTAAAAGATCATGAGTTTTTTGATTTCAATGCCAAGTATCTGGCCGGCGAGACCGACGAGATCTGCCCGGCCCGGCTGGATCCGGACCTGGCCCGCCAGGGCCGCGAACTTGCCCTGGCCGCCCACAGGGCCCTCTTTTGCACCGGATACAGCCGAACGGACATGATTTTGAGCAGCGGCCGGCTGTGGGTGCTGGAAACCAATACCATCCCGGGTATGACCCCGGTCAGCCTGCTGCCCCTGGCGGCATCAAACGCGGGCATGAACTACAGTCAACTGCTTGACCGGTTAATCGGCCTGGCCCTGGAGAAATAATCTGAAAACTTGCTTCTAAGTAACTTCGTTCAAGGTTCAAGGTTCAAGGTTCAAAAGAATAAAATCAACGCTTTTAGGCATGCGGCAAAAAGTTATTTGCAGTGTTCGGTCCCGGGCGGCGGCCCGGGGGGCTTTTTTCCTGACCCTGACAAACTGTGGACGCGGTAAAAAGCTTTTTACGCGACCATCCGGATTGACCGGTGAAATGACCAACGCATAAGCAAAACGGAGTAAAACCCCATGAATATCCTGATTGTCGGCAGCGGCGGAAGAGAGCATGCACTGGCCTGGAAAATCGCCCAAAGCCCGGAAGCAGACCAGATTTTCTGCGCCCCGGGCAACGCGGGCATTGCGGAAGTGGCAACCTGCGTGGATATTGCCGCTGATGCAATCGATGAACTGGTGGCCTTTGCCGGGCAAAATCGGGTCGACCTGACCGTGGTGGGCCCGGAAGGCCCTTTGTCGGCCGGAATTGCAGACGCGTTTGAGGCCGCCGGACTGGCCGTGTTCGGCCCGTCTGCCGCGGCTGCCGAGATTGAGGCGAGCAAAACCTACGCCAAGCGTCTTATGGAAAAATACGGGATTCCCACGGCCCGGGGCCGGGCGTTTTCCGATCCGGAAAAGGCGCGCAAATACATCCGGACCATGCAAGAGCCCATGGTTGTCAAGGCCGACGGCCTGGCCGCGGGCAAGGGCGTTGTCATCTGCAGCACCCGCAAACAGGCCCAGGATACGGTCAAACAGATGATCCAGGACAAAATCTTCGGGGATGCGGGCAAAACCGTGGTCATCGAGGAGTGTCTCACCGGCGAGGAAGCGTCGTTTATCGCGTTTACAGACGGGACCCATATCGTGCCCCTGCCGGCTTCTCAGGATCACAAAAGAGTAAACGATGACGACAAGGGCCTCAATACCGGCGGTATGGGCGCTTATTCCCCTGCGCCGGTGGTGGATTCAGTCATGCAGCAAAAGATCATGGATCAGGTCATGCGCCCGGCAGTCCGGGCCCTGGCCGCAGAGGGCCGCCCCTACAAGGGGGTTTTGTATGCCGGCCTGATGATTGACAAAGACAAGATCCGGGTGGTGGAATTTAACTGCCGGTTCGGGGACCCGGAAACCCAGCCCCTGATGATGCGGCTCAAAAGCGATATCGTACCGCTGCTCCGCGCCGTGGTCCACGGCGGCCTGGACAAATGCCGCATTCAAATCGATCCCCGGCCCGCGGTGTGCGTGGTCATGGCCGCGGGCGGATATCCCGGGTCCTATGCCAAAGGCGCCGGGATCAGCGGCCTGGCCAATGTCCGGCGGATGAAGGACGTGGCGGCCTTTCATGCCGGAACCGCCGCCAAAAACAACGAAATTGTCACCGCCGGCGGCCGGGTCCTCGGGGTGACCGCCCTGGGAGATGACATTGTCAAGGCCATATCCCGGGCCTATAAGGCGGTGGAGAAAATTTCCTGGAAAAATGTCCATTTTCGCACTGACATCGGGGCAAAGGCCAAAAAGCGATTGTCCGTGGCCCCGGCTGTTGGCATCATCATGGGCAGTGATTCGGATCTGTCGGTGATGAACGCGGCCGCAGACCTGCTCAAGCGTTTTGACATTCCCTATGAACTCACCGTGGCCTCGGCTCACCGGACCCCGGAGCGGGCCGGCGAATTTGCCGAAACCGCCCGCAAAAGAGGCATCCGGGTGATCATTGCCGGCGCCGGCCATGCCGCGCATCTCGCCGGTGCCATGGCCGCCCACACCACTGTTCCCATCATCGGGGTGCCCATTGATTCCTCTGCCTTAAGCGGGTTTGACGCGCTTTTGTCCACGGTCCAGATGCCGCCGGGCGTGCCCGTGGCCACCATGGCCGTGGGAAAGCCGGGGGCTAAAAATGCTGCGGTGCTTGCCGCCCAGATCCTGGCCCTGTCTGATCCGGACCTGGAAGCGCGCCTGGTGTCCTACAAGTCCGGGATGGCAGACGAGGTCAATGCAAAGGCCAGGAGCCTTGAGGGATAAAGCCCCCATCAGCCGGATCGACGCCCGGTTTCCGGACCCGGCTGTCATAGAGGCGGCAGCCGGTTGGATCCGCAGGGGAGGATTGGTGGTTTTTCCCACCCGCAGCCTTTACGGGCTGGGGGCTGACACCTTAAACCCGGATGCCGTGGACCGGGTGTTTTCCGCCAAGAACCGGCCCCCCAAAAATCCGGTTTCCATTCTCATCAGCAGCCGGGATATGCTTGAAAATTTTGTTGCAGAAATCCCCGATGCCGCCTGCAAGGTAATGGACCGGTTCTGGCCCGGGGGCATCACCCTGGTTTTCCGGGCAGCCCCGGGATTTCCGGCAAATCTTACGGCAAACACCGGCACCATCGGCATCCGCCTGCCCTCCCATCCGACTGCCGCAGCTCTTGTGCGGGCCGCGGGCACACCGGTTACCGCCACCAGCGCCAACATCTCAAATGCCCCGGGGGCCGGGCGCGTGTCTGAAATCTCAGATCCGGTTGCCCGGGCAGCCGACATGATCCTGGATGCCGGGGCCCTGGCCCCCGGATCGGGCTCAACGATTCTGGACGTGACTTGTGACCCGCCTGCGATCCTGCGCCAGGGCGCGGTGTCAGAAGCCCGGTTGCAGGATTTGCTGCCGGTATCTGTCAGTCCGAATCCGGGTTTGCAAATAAAAGGAGTAAAATCATGAATGCCAGCCAGCGAAAGCTTGCCGAAGGCGTGCTGTATACGGATATGTATGAACTGACCATGGCCCAGCTGTATTTCCGCATGGGCATGCACGAGATGAATGCCCATTTTGAGCATTTTTTCCGCAATTATCCGGATTACGGATCACATCAGGCCGGATACTGCATCAACGCGGGCCTGGAATGGTTTACGGACTGGGTGCAGGAGGCCTGCTTCGGGGACGCGGAGATCGAGTGCCTGCGCAATCAAAAGCAGCGCAGCGGAAAGCCCATGTTTGACGATGATTTTCTCGGCTGGCTCAGACAGCAGTGCCTCCGGGATCATTTCACCATCCAGGCCGTGCCCGAAGGCCGGGTGGTACATCCCAACGTGCCGCTCACCGTGGTGCAGGGGCCCCTGGCCCTGGCCCAGATCATGGAGTCCTCCCTGTTAAACCGCATCAATTTTCAAACCCTGATCGCCACCAAGGCCGCCCGGGTGCGCGAGGCGGGGTGCAGGCGGATGATGATCGAATTCGGGCTGCGCCGGGCCCAGGACCGGGGCGGAAATGCCGGCACCCGGGCCGCACTGATCGGGGGCGCGGATTTTTCCTCCAACACGGGCATCTCTTATGCCCTGGGATATCCGGCCAAGGGCACCCATGCCCACAGCATGGTCCAGGCGTTCATGGCCCTGGGAGAAGGCGAGCTGGCCGCGTTCCGGGCGTATTCGGAAGTGTTTCCAGACGACTGCCTTCTGCTGGTGGACACCATCAACACCCTTGAATCCGGGGTTCCCAACGCCATCAGGGTCTTTGAGGAATTAAAGAAAAAGGGCCACAAGCCCCTGGGCATCCGCCTGGATTCCGGTGACCTGGCCCATTTGTCCATACAGGCCGCCAGAATGCTCAATGCCGCCGGGTTTGAAGACACGGTGATTTTGCTGAGCAACCAGCTCGATGAAATGGTGGTCTGGCAGATTATCAGCCAGATCCGGGACGAGGCGCGCAAATACGGCCTGGACCCGGATCATCTTATCAACCGCCTGGCATACGGCGTGGGCACCCGGCTGGTGACCTCCAGGGGACAGGGCGCCCTGGACGGGGTTTACAAGCTCACCGCCCTGGAAAAAAACCAGGAGTGGATTCCGGCCATCAAGGTTTCGGAAACTCCTGAAAAAATAATCAATCCGGGCTTTAAAAATGTCTGGCGCATTTACAACGGCCTCAATCATGCCACAGCCGATCTTATGGGAATGCAGGACGAGGATCCGGACCAGATGGAGCCCCTGGAACTGCGTCATCCCAGTGACCGGGAAATCCGGCGCACCATTTCACACAAAGACATTGATCATATCGAGCCCCTGCTCACAGATATCATCAAAGACGGCAAAATGGTCTATGATCACCCCGGCATCGACGAAATGCGGCAGGTCCGGGACCAGGACCTGGACCGGCTGGATTCCGGTGTCAAGCGCCTGGTCAATCCCCATATCTACCACGTTTCCCTGACGCCCAGGCTGTGGCAGTTAAAACGCGAGCTTGTGGAAAAACGCGGAAAGATCCGGTAGCCCGGCCCGAAAACCGCCAAAGACAAAACATGCTTGCATTTTTTTTCTGATTTGGTTATTTTGCCAACCAAATCCGCCCGATGCTTCGGGCGATGAACAAGCCCGCACACACAGCCTCGTCAAAGTGCCGGAGTGGTGGAAGTGGTAGACGCAGAGGACTCAAAATCCTCCGGGCCCTGCGCCCTTGCGAGTTCGAGTCTCGCCTCCGGCACCATTTTTTATTGCCCGGCAAGCTGTTCAGCCTGCTCGGTGAGCAAAGCCTTCAACCGGTCAATGGTAACAGGACAGGGCTGTATTGCAATTCCCATCCAGTCTGAATATTCCAGCAGTTCTTCGGGCTTTTCAGCCATGTATTGATCCATAAAGCCGATGCCGTCGAGAACCATGGCCCCGCCGGTATGTTTCGGAAAATTTTCGTTTGCAAGCCCCTTGTCCCAACCTTTGTACACGTAATGCCGGAACTTGATCCATCCCGGTGTCATCCAAAGCACCTTTTGTCCCTGGGCCAGCTGCTCGCGTTCCTCTTTGTCTGCAAGCATGTCCATGCAGTGAGTGGCATTGATCCTGGCAATATTGCCGCCCTGCTCTTGGATAATGGTGTCAATGGTTCGGGTGGGCTCGGCTGTGTTGACGTAGCAAAATTTCCCCCCGTATACCACAAGGATTTTGTCGGTTGTTTCCCGGGCTTTCCGGATTTTGTCCACAAGCTGTTTTTCCAGCTCTTTTGGGGTTTCGTGAAGTCCGGGGGTTGTAAAATAAAGATGGGCCGGGTCCAGAAACCCTTCGCTGCGCAGATGGTTGAGTTCCGGGCTCAGGGTGCCGCAGGCGATGATGGCAATATCGTTGAAGTGCATATGTTTTTCCTTTCTGTTTCAGGGTTGTCAGTGATAGAAATGGATGTTTTTTAAATTATTTTCAATAATCGTGCCATGATTGGAATAGTCTAAAGTCGCTCTAAAAAATTGTAAATTCAATTTGTTATGTGTTTTCGGCGCTGATTTGCCATCCAGGAGGCCGTTTTTTTGGCCGGCCAGTAACGGGTTGTAGCGTGAACCCTTAACGGGTAACGCTGTTTTTTAATTTCCGGCAAGCTGCGAAGGTGCCGGATTTGGCCGCCGGATCATACCCGAATTTAGCATTAACACGGAAATCTGTATCCGGTGTCGCCTGTGCGAGGAAAACTGCCCGGTCGGCGGCATTGACATTGATGCGCAGCCGCCGCGCATTCAGGATCCCTGCATTTATTGCTGGCGCTGCGTGAGCATTTGCCCGACACTTTCGGTGTGGGCTGACTGGGAGCCGCTTGTGGCAATGGCGCCGGCCAATTACGCCCGGTACAGAAAAGAATTGGAAAAGGCCGCTGCCCGGGGGGAATTTCGATGGCTTATTGATCCGGATACCATTGATCTCAATGACCCGCTTTATAAGCAATGGCAGCGGCAATTGAAAAACAAAGAAAACAAAAAAAAGAAATAACACAAATCGCAGCACAGCTATTGCGCGCGCAGGCGCTCAAGGAGTTTTGCGGAAGGATAACCGTCTGCGGCCAGATCATGGTCTTTCTGGAAGGAACGGATGGCAGCCCGGGTGCGCGGGCCCGGCACGCCGTCTGCCTTGCCGGCGTCAAAGCCCAGGCGGTTTAAGTTCTGCTGGATTTCCATGATTTGATTTCGCGAAAGGATTTCATCGGCAGCATCCGGGCCGAAAAAAACCGGCGGCAGGCCAACAATGCGGTCTGCAAGATGGCCCACGGATATGGCATAGTTCACAGACCGATTCCAGCGCATGATCGCGCGAAAATTGTCAAACACAAGAAATGCCGGTCCGCTTTCCCCCTGGGGCAGAACAATCGATCCCTGCGTGTCCGTATTGGCAAGCGCCGTGCCGTCTGCGGCCTGCACACCCAGGTTTTTCCATTTTTCCACGCTTTTCTTCTTGTCCAGGGTGGCAAGGGACAGGTCAAAGCCCTTTGGGAGCCGTACCTGACGGCCCCAGTTCTGATCCGGCTGCCAGCCGATGCGGGAAAGAAAATTGGCTGCAGAGGCAAACGCATCCGGCAGGCTGCCCCAGATATCCTTGCGCCCGTTTCCGGTATAGTCGGTGGCGTAATGGTTAAATGTGGACGGCATAAACTGCATGTGCCCCATGGCCCCGGCCCAGGAGCTGGTCATATCCTGCGGGCGCACATGGCCCTGGTCAATTATTTTCAGAGCGTGAATGAGCTCGGCGCGGAAAAAATCGGCCCGCCGCCGGTCATAAGCCAGCGTGGCCAGGGCTTCCACGGCCTGAAACCCGCCCATGTGATTGCCGAAATGGGTCTCCAGGCCCCAGAAGGCAATAAGGTAGCGCGGGGCCACTCCGTATTCATCATAAATATTTTCCAGCAGGTGCCGGTGCTTTTCCAGCAGGGCACGGCCCCGGTAGATCCGTTCCCGGGTGACCCGGCGGCGCAGATAGCTTCGGAAACTCCGGGTGAACTCCGGCTGGCGGCGGTCTAACTCCACCACCCGGCGGACCGGGGCAAGATCGCCAAGGGCCGCATCCAGGGTCTTTTCGGATATGCCCGCTTTTTTTGCCTCATCTCGCAGTCCATCGAGCCATTTGTAAAAATCCCGGTCAGATACAGAGTCATTGATTTCTCCGGGCTGTCCGGCCCAGGCGACCTGCAGGCCCGCAGCCGCAACCAGGGCCAGGCCGAGCACTGCTGCTGCAAGACCGTATGATAACCTGCCGGCTGAACGTCTTTTGACGCATTGAAATATCATGTCTGCCGGTTCCTTGAGTTCTTCAGGGGGTTGCACCTGTGGCGCTGGTTTTTTTCTCCTGGTTTTCAGGAAAAAGTTTTTTGTATTCTCCGTATCCTTCGGCCTCAAGCTCATGGGCCGGGATAAAGCGCAATGCCGCGGAGTTCATGCAGTAGCGTTTGCCTGTGGGCGGCGGACCGTCGTCAAACACGTGGCCCAGATGGGAGTCGGCAATGCGGCTGCGCACTTCAGTGCGGGTCATAAACAGGCTCACATCGGCTTTTTCAACCACTGCATCCGGGGCAATGGGCCGGGTAAAACTGGGCCAGCCGGTACCGGACTTGAACTTGTCCGTGGAGGCAAAAAGCGGCTCACCAGAGACAATATCCACGTAAATACCCGGTTCTGTATTGTCCCAGTAAGCATTGTCAAACGGACGTTCCGTGCCGTTTTCCTGTGTAACGTGATATTGAAGCTTTGACAACCGGTTTCGGATCTCCTCGTCAGGGGGCCGGCTCCAGGACGTCCCGGACGTGGTGTCATCGGGTCCGTGAGCTTTTGGTTCGTTCTTTTTTTGCCAGTGCTTTTGAATGAAGCGATCCCGGCCGGATCCAAAACGGTATATCTTGTAGCGCAGGGGGTTTTTTTCGTGATAATCCTGGTGATAGCCTTCGGCAGCGTAAAATGTGGTATAGGGCCGGATCTCGGTGGCAATCGGGGCCTGAAACCGGCCTGAGGCCTCAAGCGCCGCCTTTGCAGTCTCGGCCTGTTTTTTCTGGTCATCTGAATGAAAAAAGATCACGGACCGGTACTGGGGCCCCCGGTCGGCAAACGAGCCGCCGGCGTCTGTGGGATCGATCTGGCGCCAGTAGACATCAAGCAATTGTTCGTAGCTGATCAGCGCCGGGTCATAGGTGATCTGCACGGCTTCCACGTGCCTGGTTGCACCCGAGCTGACCTGTTCGTATGTGGGTTTCTCCATACTGCCGCCGGCATATCCGGAAACCACGGAACTCACCCCTTCAAGGTTTTCAAAGGGCGGGACCATGCACCAGAAGCAGCCGCCGGCAAATGTTGCAATGCGCGTTTCTGCGGATTGATCTGCTGTGTTCATTGCATGGGACTCCTTTTGCTGAGATATCAGGAAACCGGTGACAAAAACCGCACCAGCCGTGATCACCAGCAGGCAGGTCAGTATTTGTTTTTTTGTTTTCATCAGCGGTTTTCCTTTTACCTGAAATTTGATGCTCTGGATCAATAAGATAATACGTATGCAGGATCCGGCAATCTATGGTTTGAAATTTTTGACCTGAATTGATATCTGAAAAGGAAAACAAAAGGCGGGACAATGGCAGAAAACAAGACAGCAGCAGATTGTATCGTGTTTCCCCTGGATCTGCCCACCGTGGCCGGGGCCGCCGGCTATGCCCGGCAGCTTTCGGGCCGGGTGGGAATGTTTAAGATCGGCCTGGAGCTGTTTATCGCAGGCGGGGGGCAGATCATTGAAACCATCCGTGAATGCGGGGATTCGGATATCTTTCTGGATCTGAAGCTCCACGACATTCCCGCCACAGTGGGCCGGGCCATGGAGCGCATTGCCCAATGGGACGGGGTGGTGTTTGCCACGGTGCATTGCGGGGAATCGCCGGCCATGCTCAAAGCCGCGGTCAGCGGCAGCAGCGGCCGGGTGGGCGTGCTGGGGGTCACGGTTTTAACGAGTGTTTCCGGAAAGGACTTGCAAAATGCCGGGTTTGATCCGGTTTATGCCGACAATCCCGGGACTCTGGTCATGAAGCGGGCGCAGATGGCCCGGGAGGCCGGATGCGCCGGGGTTGTGTGCTCGGGCCACGAGGCTGCGGCCATCAAGGCCGAATTCGGCCAGGATTTTGTTACCATGGTGCCTGGTATCCGGCCGGCCTGGTCGGTTGGAAAAGATGATCAAAAGCGGGTGGTCACCCCGGGGCAGGCCGTGCAAAACGGGGCGGATTATCTGGTGATCGGACGGCCCATCCGGGATGCGGATGATCCCGGAAAAGCCGCGGAACAAATCGCCGCTGAAATCCGGGAAGCCGCAGGCGGCGGCCTCGCATAAGCACTGGTCAGGCAGCGGTAAAGCCAGGGTTTAAATGCCGAAAAACAGCCGCTTGAAAACCAGGGCCAGGATCACCGCGGCCACGGTGAGCACCACGATGAGCTGGTCAGGGGAAAAGCGCTTCATGCCCTGTTTCGATTTTTTTCTGTCTTTGCCAATTTGTTATTCGCTGTCAAGATCAAACGCTGAATGAAGCGTCCGAACGGCCAGTTCCGTATATTTTTCCTCGATCACGCAGGAAATGCGGATTTCCGATGTGGAAATCATCAGGATGTTGATGTTTTCCGCAGACAGGGTGGCAAACATTTTCGACGCCACCCCGGAGTGGCTGCGCATGCCCACCCCGATCACTGAAACCTTGGCGATATCCTCGTCTCCGAGCACTTCCTCGGCCCCGATTTCTTCGGCCACCTTTTTTTCGATCTCCATGGCTGCGGCAAAGTCGGATTTGGGAACCGTAAAGGTCAGATCGGTCATGTGGCTCAAACGGGTGTTCTGGATGATCATGTCCACACCGATGCCGGCTTCGGCAATGGGGGCAAGAATCTTTGAGGCAATGCCCGGCTTGTCAGGCACCTTGCGCAGGGTGATGCGGGCTTCGTTCTTGTTGTGGGTAACCCCGGAGACCACGACCTTTTCCATATTGGCATCTTCATGAACCACCATGGTTCCTTCCTCCTCGTTAAACGATGACCTGACGTGCAGGGGTACGTTATATTTTTTGGCAAACTCCACGGACCGGATCTGGAGGACCTTGGCCCCCAGGCTGGCCATCTCCAGCATTTCGTCGTAGGCGATGCGCGACAGCTTGCGCGCTTTGGCGCAGATGTTGGGATCAGCCGTGTAAATGCCGTCTACATCCGTGTAAATCTCGCACTGGTCGGCCTTTAATGCCGCGGCCACGGCCACCGCAGACGTATCCGAGCCGCCGCGGCCCAGGGTGGTGATGTCGCCCTGGGCGTCCACGCCCTGAAATCCGGCCACCACCACAATGTTGCCCTGCCCCAGCAGGTCTTTGATGCGCCGGGCGCCGATTTCCTGGATCCGGGCGCGGTTGTAGCTGCTGTCGGTGATGATTTCGGCCTGGTGGCCCAGCATGGAGCGGGCCTTGTATCCCATGGCCTGAAGCGTCATGGCCATCAGTGACACCGTGGTCTGCTCGCCTGTGGCCAGAAGCACGTCCATTTCCCGGCAGTCCGGGGTGCCGCAGATATTGCCGGCCATGGATATCAGCTGATCGGTGACCCCGCTCATGGCAGACAGAATCACCACAACGTCGTTTCCCGCATCCCGGGTTCGGGCCACGCGTTTGGCCACGTTTCGGATCCGGTCCAGATCGCCCACCGAGGTTCCGCCGTATTTTTGCACTATCAACGCCATATCGCGTTATCCTCGCAGAAATTGAAAGTCCTTGGTTTTTTGTAAGGCTCCTACCAGATTTGGGGCATCCGGTCCATAAAAATTCAGGGCAAACCCGCGCCGGTCACTTCCGCAGATCCGGATGCGGATAAAGATATCCGGCCTGAGATCGGCAAAATCCAGGCGCTCAGCCCATTCCACGGCCACCACGTTTGAGCCCTCAAATATGTCGTCAAAACCCAGGTCCTCGAGATCCCCGCCGCCGTCAATGCGGTAGAGATCCACATGAAAAAGCCGGCGGTCTCCCGGATATTCATTGATCAGGGTGTATGTGGGGCTGGTGACAGCTGCGCGCTCATCCACCCCCAGGCCCCGGGCCAGACCCTGGACAAAAACGGTTTTGCCCGCCCCGAGATCCCCGCCAAGACCGATCACGCAGGGCCCCTGCCGATTCTGCCGCCGGATGCAGGCGCCCAGGGCCGCGCCCAGGTCAAAGCTTTGGGTGTGGTTTTGGGTGCTTGTCTTTAATACAGCCCAAGGTTCGGGAAAATCCTTTGGCCGATCAGAGCAGGGGTCGGCAGTCATGGGCCACGTCCGTAAATGCGCCGGAATCAATGGCGCCAAAAGTTTCCGGCAGATGATCCATCACATCTCCGGCCATGTACCCGACCGGGCCGCGTTTTTTGGCCACCAGGTCTGCGGCGGCGCCGTGCAGATAAACCCCGAGGTGGCAGGCGGCATCAGCTGCCACCCCCTGGGCGGTAAACCCGGCAATCATGCCGGTTAATACATCACCCATACCGCCGGAGGCCATGCCCGGGTTGCCGGTGGGGTTTACGAAAATCCGGCCGTCAGGGTGGGCGATCACGGTGCGTGCACCCTTGAGCACCAGGTGCACCCCGTGGGTTTCTGCAAAATTTCGGGCTGCGCTTATCCGGTCGGCCTGGATTTCCCCTGTGGAAGTTTCTGTCAGCCGGGCCATTTCCCCGGGATGGGGGGTGAGAATGATTTCGGCGCGCTTGTTTTTCAGCACGCCCGGGCACCCGGCCAGGTTGTTTAACCCGTCTGCATCCACCACCACGGGAACAGGGCTTATTTCAATCAGGGCGCACACCAGTTCCCGGGTGGTGTCTGCCGTGCCCATGCCCGGGCCCAGGGCCAGGCAGGCCTTGTCTGAAAGCATGGAAACAATGGGCTCCAGGCTGTCTTTGCCCAGAATTCCCCCCCGGGCTTCCGGCAAGGGGCGGGTCATGGTTTCCAGGCCCCGGGTCTCTGCGATGGTGTTGAGGCTTTCGGGTATGGCCAGGGTCACCAGGCCTGCGCCGGCGCGCATGGCTGCAGTGGCGGTCATGACAGCAGCCCCGGATTTGCCGGTGCTGCCGCCGGCCACCAGCACGTGGCCGGTTTGCCCCTTGTGGCTCTGTTGGTCCCGGACCGGCAGACGGGAGCGGATCCACCCGGAGGTGAGCAGCTGGTGGCGGGGATTGGCTTCCCGGACAATGTGTGCGGGGATGCCGATGTCGATGATAAACAGTTTTCCAGTGTATCGGGCACCGGGCAGCAGCATGTGGCCCAGCTTGGCAAAGGCAAACGTGGCCGTGGCATCGGCCTTTACGCAGGTGCCGCAGGGCTGGCCGGTTTCCGTGTGCAGGCCCGAGGCAATGTCTACGCAAAACACCGGTGCGGATACCTGGTTGATGAAATCGATCACGTCTCTGAAAAACCCTTTTACCTCGGAGTCCAGGCCTGTGCCCAAAATCGCGTCAACTATCAGGTGACATCCCGCGATTTCCTCCTTGTACCGGCTGAAGGTGAGATCATCGGGCATTTCCGTGACGGGTATGCCCAGGGTTTCAAGGTGCTTGAAATTGGCGGCCGCATCCCCCCTGAGCCGGTCCCGGGAAGCCAGCAGATACACGGCCGCGTCCACGCCGTGGGAGGCAAGATAGCGGGCGATCACAAACCCGTCTCCGCCGTTGTTGCCTTTTCCGGCCATAACCGCCACCCTGCGGCTGTAGATCTCCGGCCAGGTATCAAAAATGGCGCGCACCGCACCGCGGCCGGCGTTTTCCATGAGCACCCGGCCGGGCAGGCCAAAGGTTTCAATGGTCTGTGCGTCCATTTCCCGCATTTCATCGGCTGTCAGGATATACATCACAACTCCTTGATCAGTTGGCGCATTTCCCGCACGGCCTTTTCCATGCCCGCCAGGGCGGCCCTGGAGACAATGGAATGGCCGATGCTGAACTCGTCAATGGTCCGGGTGCCGGCAAACCACCCGATGGTGTTGTAGCAGAGCCCGTGGCCGGCATTAACACCCATCTTGAGCTCATGGGCCAGGTCAGCGGCATCTGTTATGGCCGAAAACCGGGCTTTTTTGTCCGCCGGATCAGAGGCCTCGCAGAATGCGCCCGTGTGGATTTCCACCATGTCCGCGCCGGTATCAGCCGAAGCGCGGATTTGTCCGGCATCCGGGTCGATAAACAGGCTTACCGGAATGGATGCGCTGTGCAGGGATGCAACGGCTTTTTGGGTGGCCTCTGCCAGGCCGCGCACGTCCAGGCCCCCCTCGGTGGTCAGCTCGGTTCGCTTTTCCGGCACCAGGGTCACCAGATCGGGCCTGAGGTCTGCGGCAATGGCGATCATTTCATCAGTGGCCGCCATTTCAAGGATGAGCCGCGATTGCACGGTTTTTCGCAGCAAATACACGTCCCGGTCCTGGATGTGGCGCCGGTCTTCGCGAAGGTGGACCACAATGCCGTCAGCCCCGCCGAGTTCGGCCAGCACGGCCGCGTGCACCGGGTCCGGGTAAGCGGTGGCACCGCCCCTTGCCTGGCGCAGGGTTGCAATGTGATCCACGTTGACTGCCAGTCCGGCCATGGTGTTTTCCTTTCTTTCTCTTTGTTTCTGATCTGTTGCGTCAATCCGCTCAGGCCGGGGTGATCATCTGCCCCGGGTTTTCCGGCAGATTGTTTTTTCCCAAATGATCTGTCAGGGCCCGGCTTTTTTCCGCCATTTGCCGGGCATCGGCTTCATTGGTTTCATGGTCGTATCCCAGAAGGTGTAAAATACCATGAATCAGGAGTTCAGTAAATCGCTCCGCTATGGTGTATTGCGCCTCCACAGCCTCTTTTTCCGCGGTCTGAAGCGAGATGATCACGTCTCCGAGCAGTTCGGGCTGCACTTCCGGAAATTCCGGATCTCCCATGGGAAAGGCGATCACGTTGGTGGGCCCGGACCGGTTGAGGTATTGAAAGTTGATCTCTGCGATCTGCTTGTCGTCTGTGATCACAAGGGAGAGTTCGGCTTCAGCCTTGTCCAAGGCGTTTAAGAGTTCCAGGGCGGTCGTCTGTATTTGATCCGTTGATATTTTGTAAAGACTCTGGTTGTCTGTGATCAGAACGGCCATTTTTTTCCTTTGCACTGCCTGGGGTTTGCTTTTCCGGGTAATCGATTCTGTGATGATAGATTCCGGTCAAAATTTTCATGAAGCTTTTGGCGATCTGGTGCAGGTCCTTTAATGTCAGGGGGCATTCATCAAGCTGGTTGTCTGAAAAGGTTTTGTTGATAAGCTGCTGCACCAGGCCCTGGATGCGCGAGGCCGTGGGATGCTCCACGGTGCGCGCGGCCGCCTCCACCTGGTCGGCCAGCATGACCAGTGCGGTTTCCTTGCTCTGGGGCTTGGGGCCAGGGTAGCGGAAGTTGTCAATATTGACCGGCTGGTCTTTTTTCTGTTTTTTGGCCTTTTCGTAGAAATAGCTGATCAGGCTGGTGCCGTGGTGCTGGCGGATGGCATCAATGATTTCCTGGCCCAGCTTGTTTGCCCGGGCCATCTCCACGCCGTTTTTCACGTGCGAGATCAGAATCAGGCACGACATGGACGGGGCCAGCTTGTTATGGATGTTTTTTCCCTCGCTTTGGTTTTCAATAAAGTGAAGGGGGTTTTTGAGCTTGCCGATATCGTGGTAGTAGCCGCAAACCTTTGCAAGAAGGGGATTGGCCCCGATTTCAGAGGCGGCTGCCTCCACCAGGGAGCCCACGATCACGCTGTGGTGATAGGTGCCGGGCGCCTCTAACATCAGCCGCCGCATCAGGGGCTGGTCCAGGTTGGACAGCTCCAGAAGCGTGCTGTCTGTGGTAAAACCAAATCCCATTTCCACCAGCGGGGCCACCCCGATGGTGACAATGCTTGCGCTGATGCCCCCGATAAAGGCAAATGTCCAGTCCCAGAAAATTTCCGGCACTCCAAGGTTGAGGCTGTAGATATTGATGATGGCCACCAGGGCCATGTTAAACAGACCCAGCTTGGCCCCGGTTTTGATCAAATCCCTTCGGTGCCGGCAGTGGCGGGACCAGTAGGCGCCCATCACGCTGTTGATGAGAAAATACAAGCTCATGAGATAGGCGTTTTCAAACAGCAGGCCCGTGAGCAGGGCTGTGACAACGGCCATGGGAAAAGCCAGGGAAAAGCCCATGAACTGGCAGATAATCATGGCCCCGGCTGCAAGGGGAATACCGTAAAACATGCTCGATGCGTTAAGCGAAAAGGGCATTTCATCAGCCAGGGACACGGCCAGAGACAGCGACACCTGTGCAATCAAAAAGGCGCTGACCATAACCGCGGCCAGAAACAAAAGCCGGCCTGAGGGGTTGTGGGCTATTTCCGGGCGGTGGCGCAGATGGATGGCATAGGTGACCATCAGCAGGACAAAAATGATCAGCCCGGTGCCCAGGGCCTTTCCCAGAAGCTGCTTTTTTCCCCCCTGGTGGGCTATGGCCCGGAGCTTGAGCATGTCGGTTTCTGAGATGCGCTCGCCTTCCCGCAGAATCATCTCGCCCTTCTTGATCTGATACATGATGGGCTTGATGGATTCTTCCGCGGCATCACGCCGTTTTTCGGTCTCACTTTTATTTAAGGTGATATTGGGCTGCACCAGGCGCTGGGTAAAGTCCACGATCAGGTTGACCAGGTTGTATTCCATGCCCTTTAACATGGGATCGCCGATGATGCGCACCATGGTCTTGGCCTGGTCCAGGCTGTAGAACTGCCGCAGATTGGTGATGTGGCGCTCGTTTCCGCTGCCCACGGCTTTTAAGACAATGCCCCGGTCGTTTTCCCGCAGCAGCAGCTCCTTGTTGGAAACCACTCCGTTTGTCAGTACCTCGTTGAGAACCCGGTTGATCAGTTCAGGGATCCTGGGGCTGAACTTTTCGTTAAACAGGATGCTGTAGGCGCCGTTGCTGATGGAAATGCCCAGAGCCTTTTCAAACTCCTGCTTTTTTTCCCACACCTGGTTGCGCAGGTTGAGCTTCCGGGTGTTTTCCACGGCCTCTGACACCGGCTCGCCTTTCTGTTGGCCAAGGGCCGGGGGTTGTTCAAAAACCGCCCGGGGGATGGCAAAGGCTCTGTTAACACGTTTTTTTAACTGGTCGACCAGGGAAACATCGTGGTCGTAGACCGTAAGTACCTGGTCGCGGCTTTCCTGCTGTTTTTTGCGGGTGGCCCGGCCGTCTTCAATAAAGAAGTCCCTGGCGGCCTTGATGTTTTCATCGGCAATGTCGCCAACCTGGTATGGGGTCTGGATGACAATGAGCTTGGGATAAAAGATCAGCGTGGAAACAAGGGTGGCCGCAGCCAGGATGCCAATGACGATCCATGCCGTCAAATTGGGCTTTTTAACTGAAATATCGGTGCGTTGAAAGATGCTCATGGGCGTCCCGGCAAGGAAGGCTGTTATTGCCTGTGGGTATCAGCGGTCGGGTTTTCACTGCGCTCGTAGGCGTCAATGATTTTTTGCACCAGTTTGTGGCGCACCACGTCGCGTTTGGAAAAAAACACAAATTCAATGCCGGCGATCCCGGCCAGCAGTTCTTTGGCCTCCACAAGCCCGGAGGCCCGGTTCTTGGGCAAATCGCTCTGGGTGATGTCTCCGGTGATCACGGCCTTGGAGTTAAATCCGATGCGGGTGAGAAACATCTTCATCTGCTCGGAGGTGGAATTCTGCGCCTCATCCAGGATGATAAAGGCGTCATTTAAGGTCCGTCCCCGCATAAAGGCCAGGGGAGCCACCTCAATGACCCCCTGCTCGATAAGCCCGCCGGCTTTTTCAAAGGGCATCATGTCATGCAGTGCGTCATATAAGGGCCGCAAATAGGGATTGACCTTTTCAGCCAGGTCTCCGGGTAAAAACCCAAGGGCCTCGCCGGCTTCCACCGCCGGCCGGGTGAGGATGATCCGGCTGACCTTTTTTCTGGCCAGGGCGGCCACGGCCATGGCCATGGCCAGATAGGTTTTTCCCGTTCCTGCCGGGCCGATGCCAAAGACGATGTCGTGGTTGCGCACCGCATCAATGTATTCTTTCTGAACCGGGCTTTTGGGGGTGATGGTGCGCCGGCCCGAAGTAATATAAACCGTATCCAGAAAGATTTCTTTTAATTTCACGCTGCAGTCCCGGCACAGCACATTGGCCGCGTAATCCACATCATTGGGATAGACCGGGTATCCTTCCTTTAACAGCCCGTAGAGCTGGTTTAAAATCTCGCAGGCCAGTTCGGCTGAAACAGAGTCGCCTTCCACGAGCACGCCGTTTCCCCTGGCATGGATCGCAGCCCCGGAGGATTCGGCAATCCGCTGCAGGTTGGCATTATGGGTGCCAAACAGGCTCCGGGCCAGGGCCGGGTCCGGAAAGGTTAATTCTGAGCGGGTTTTTTCCTGGTAATTCATCATAAAGTGCAGTGCAGTGCATAAAAAGTTTTATATCCGGGTTCTTATTTCCGGATGCTGTATACAGGTTTTTTATATCACGGGCAATTCATATTTTGCAATTGCCAAAATAAGCGCGGTTTGCCGGGAAAACAAGCTTGACGGCTTTTTCCCCCTCTGTTAGTCAACAAATTGATCCTTCTGCCGTTTTTAAAGAAGTTCCCATAATAATTATCCTGCGGGCCTTGTCAATAACCCGGCCTGCCCAAAAGGAATTTTGGGGATGAATCCGTTTGACATGGTCATTGTTGTCATTCTCAGTTACAGCATTATCCGGGGCGCGTTCCGGGGTGTGATCCGGGAGGTTGCGGCCATTGTGGGTGTGGTCGGCGGATTTTACGCGGCCTTTATGCACCATGATCTCCTGGCCCCGCTGCTTTCCGGATGGATTGAGAATCTGCACTACATTTATATTGCCTCTTTTCTGATCCTGTTTTGCGCGTTTTTTCTGGCCGCCACCCTGGCGGGATTTTTGCTTCGTACGCTTCTTAAACTGATGTTGCTGGGCGTCATTGATCGGGTGCTGGGGGCGGTATTTGGGGCGTTAAAGGCCGTGATCCTGGTTTCCCTGCTGTTTTTTCTCCTGATTACCTTTCTGCCCGCCGGCGGCAGGCAAATGGTGCATGAATCGGTTATGGCCCCGCGCATTAACGCTGTTGCCGGGGGCGTAGCCCGGGTGATTCCCCGGGATGTCCGCCAGTCCGTGGCCCAAAGAATGCAGGAGTTGAAAACCGAGTGGGAGAAAAATCAATAAGGCCCTCAATTACGGACTGCATGCCGGATTTGGGCTGTTTTGCCGGTAGCCGGCATAATAGATCCGGATCAGGGATTGGTGGCTGTTAAATGCGATTTCCGGCAGCCGGTCTTTGTCAAACCAGGCGGCTTCATCTGCGTCATCACCGGCCCGGGCGGTTCCGGAAAAGCTTCTGACCAGAAAACCGATCATCAGGATGGCCTTGTAGAACCGGCCCTCGTTTGTGAGCACGCCCAGGAGCATGTCGATTTTCCCGGTAATGCCGGTTTCCTCGTACAATTCCCGCAAGGCCCCTTCCTCCGGGCTCTCCCCGGTTTCCAGAAATCCGCCGGGCAGGCACCACCAGCCGGTTTTGGGCTCTATGTTGCGCTTTACCAAAAGAATCCGGTCGTTTTCGTCCGCCACCACAACACTGGTGGCCGGAACCGGGTTTTCATACACGGGAAGGGCGCATGCAGGGCAGTACTGCCGCATGCGCCCTTCGGTAAATTTTTCTGTGAGCCCCAGTCCGCAGTAGGGGCAGAATTTTTTTTCTTTCATGGATCAGTCTTCAAAATTGCCGGCTTCGCCCCGGTCCCGCTCAATTGCCGCGCCGCGTTCCCGGATCCGGCTTTCGCTCCAGTTTTCCGGATCTTCCAGGCGCTGTGCCTTGGGTCCCGGGTCGTGGGAGCCGGCTGCAAGGATTTCTTCAACCGCAATGGGCGCGGTGTCCTTGCAGTTTAACACGTTGACCAGCATGTTGTAGACAAACTGCTCCACCCGTTCGGCCATTCGCAGGCGCACTTTTTTGGGCTGGGCCAGGAGCCGGCTTTCAAACGGGAGGTTGAGTTTTTTGAAATCGCCCTTTTTCAAGCCCTTGGATTCGGCATAGGCGGTCATTTCCTTCCACATGTCCTCGGTGACGCCCTGACCTTCAACCTTGACAAAGTTGCCGTTGTCATCGAGCTTTGCATTGCCGTAATCGTTGACCTCCACGCCCCAGGAAATCATTTGCAGGGCAGTGGCCACATTGGCCTTGGTGGTGCGGGTCTGCTCGGCGATTTTGCGCAGCCGGTCCGAGGAGTTTCCGGAGGTGCCGTGCTGGGCGCCGGAAACCTTGTACGGGGCAAGGGCTTCGTGGATCCTGGCGGTGAGCTCTATCTGGATGCCTTCGGAGGCGGCCTCGATGCCGTGGGTGGTGCCGTTGTTTAAGGCGATCCAGTCCGGAAACACGTCATGAGCGTTTAGTCCCTGGATCAAAAACAGGGCTTCCTCGGGGGTGGACAGGCCTGTTTTTCCCTTGATTTCGCCCACTTCGGTTTCATGCCCCGCCCATTTGGGCACATAGGGCCACAGTTGGAGGCTGGAAAGCAGGTTTTCCTCATCGGGCAGATGGGACGCGTCAAGGGCAATGGAGGTCATGCCCGCATCAAATACACTGGGAATTTCGGTCTTTGCGGCTTCCACGTCTTCGGGGCCCTTGATGCCGTAATGGTCCGCGTGTACGGCCACAGGCACGGTGATGCCCATTTCATTGCAAAGATTGTCCACTATCCGGGCAATATTCCAGAAATTCACCCCGCAATAGTTGCTTTCAGATTTGGCAATCTCGATGATAATGGCGGCATTGGCCCGCTGGGCCGCCATGAGCGCGCCGCGGATGACAAAATAGTTTCTTCCGTTGGCGGCCATGGCAATGGCTTTGCCTTTTTTGAGCATGGCCCGGTCAATGAACTTGCCGCTGACAATCAAAGCTTTGGAATTGGGAAACAGTCCCACCACGTTGGGCGGCCGTCCGACCTGCAATGCCTGCGCAAAAGCGTCCTGGTAGTTTTTCATTGGTCTCTCCCTTGTTATGGTCGCAAATAGAATTGTGTCTTAATCATCATTATTAACACGAAGCATGCCGGGCGCACGTACAAAAAATTATCCCTTTGGCTCTGTGTGGCTGCCGGTTGCAGAATCGGTCCGGATCTGTTCCAGAATTTCAATGATCCGGCCGTGCTGCGGCTCCGGGGCAAACACCTCCCCCCAGCCTTTCTGCATTTGAAATAAACCGTCATAGGCCGTGTCATGATGAGATCGCATGCGGTGGGGGATTGCGCGTTCCTTTAGAATCGATTCAAGCAGCTGGGCTTCAAACGGGTTTTCCAGGGCAGTGACGCGCTTGTAGTCGGTATTTCGGGGCTCTTTGCCATCCATGGCTGTTTCCGTTGTATTTCCGTTGAAATCCGAAAGTTGAATATGGTATATAATTTTTTCTATATGCGCCTTACTATAAAGGCCCGGTATTTTTGCTGTCAATACATATGTTGGGTGGGTTCATGGACAAGGTTCTGATTGTCGACGGAGACGAGGCCTTTCTGGAACAGACCAAAGCCGGTCTGGAAAAGGTCCGGCAGTTTCAGGTGCTCACCGCGGCTGACGGGCGTCAGGCGCTTTCACTCCTGTCAAAGCAGCCGGTTTCCGTGCTGGCTACAGATATTGAAACCCCGAGCCTGGATGCTCTGGAACTGCTTTCCTACATGTCGATCAATCACCCCCGGACCCCCTGCATTGTCATGACCGACCAGGGAAAACCCTGGTTTAAAAAGCGGGTCAATCAGCAGTCCTTTCTTTATCACCTGGAAAAGCCGTTCCAGGTGGGATCGTTGGTGTCGGCCATTTTTGTGGGGTTAAATCTGCGCGATGAAGGCGCCGGCGCCCAGGGCATGAACATGGCAACGCTTCTGCCCCTGCTGGAAATGCAGCAGAAAACCTGCCGCATGAAGGTCAAAGCCGCAGGCAAGCGCATGGGGTTTTTGTATTTTGAAAACGGTGAGATCATTGATGCCCACTGCGGGGATATGTCAGTACAGGAAGCGGCCGCCCAGATCGCATCCTGGAATCGGATTTCCTTTTCCTTTTCAGACCTGCCCCGCCGCCGAACCCGCAGAAGGGTCAAAACCAAGCTTATGGATTTTGCCGAAGCCACCTGGAGCACCACTTCAAAACCCGATGATCCCAAACCGGCTTCCGAGGCCTGGGGCGGGGAGGAAAAGGGCCGCAGCTTTGAAGAGGATTTCGAGGTCATCGAGCTTGTGGAGGAAATCGAGCCGGATCAGCAGGAGCCGGAGCCCGGGGCTGGTGATGCGGCCGAGGCGGCAGAGAATTGCCGGGACGTGGTAAAACAGATTGCCTCCATCCTGGAGCAGTCCGAAGAAACCCGGGATTTTCAGATGATCGCGGTGGTTGATGACCGCCT
This sequence comes from Desulfosalsimonas sp., assembly GCF_055149105.1. NCBI lineage: Bacteria > Pseudomonadati > Thermodesulfobacteriota > Desulfobacteria > Desulfobacterales > Desulfosalsimonadaceae > Desulfosalsimonas > Desulfosalsimonas sp. The sequence goes on from NZ_JBSRLA010000034.1 coordinate 36,919, forward strand.
GACGTTTCAGGCCCTTCAGTACGAGGGCGCAAAAAAACCCGACACCCGCACTCTGACCCAAAAGCTGGCCCCGTTTTTCAACACTTCCGCGCCCGCAGCCAAAATTACGGGCCTGGGCCCGGTCTCCGGGCTGACCCTTCACGGGGAAAACGGCGTTCTGGTACTCCAGGAACTGGCTGTGGAGCCCGGGCAGAGCCCGCTGTGGTCCCTGGTGCTGTGCGGTCCCCGGTGCAACTGGTATTTTGTCAAAACCTGTCTGGAATCGCTGATTTAACTTTTGACGGCGCCATCTGAAATCAGACTTCTTCTTCTAAGTAACTTCGTTCAAGGTTCAAAGTTCAAGGTTCAAGGTTCAAAAGAATAAAATCAAAGCTTTTAAGCATGCGGCAAAAAGTTATTTGCA
>NZ_JBSRLA010000035.1:0-37213 GCF_055149105.1 Desulfosalsimonas sp.
ACGCGCAATTTCTCAGAATTTCACGTACGGCTAAGTACGCTGCATTCTTCGAAATTGCGCAAGCCTTGATCTTGAACTTTTTACGGCACCATCTGAAAAAGGTTAATACGCCTTTTCCAACCGGATCCCGGCTTTTTCAGGTCATTCAGGAACCCGGGACATCATTTTCCGGATCGCTCAGGGCCTGGAGCAGCTGCGCCAGAACCGCTTGGGCGTCTTCGGCCGGCACGTGGCAGGCCCCGGCAGCCCGGTGTCCGCCGCCGCCGTATTTGAGCATCAGTTCCCCGATGTTGACCGCAGAAGTATTGTTGATAATGGACTTGCCCACGGAAAAAGTGGTTTTGCCGGTATCCGGTTCCTGCTTGAGTTGAACGGAAATATTGCAGTTCGGATAAAGCGCATACACCACAAACCGGTTGCCCGGATATCCGCTTTGCCGTCCGCGGCAATCGATTAACACAATGTTGTGATGCACCTCGGCAATGGAAACCAGTTGCTGCTTGTATTTTTCCGCATACTGGAAATACATTTCCGCACGTTGGCTGACATCCGGAAGAGCCAGAACCTGATCAATGGGAAGTTCAGCGATCCAGTCAATGAGGCGGCGCTTAAATTCCTGCTCGCTGATGGCAAACCGGCACCAGTCCTCGATGCCGGTTCGCTTGTCCACCAAAAAGTTCAGCAGCGCCCATCCCGTGGGGTGCAGGATTTCCCTTTGGGAAAACTGACCCGAATCCGCCTTGTCCACTGCCTCCATGATTTCATCGAAATGCCGGGGAAACCGGCTCCGGCCACCGTAATATTCATAGATAACCCGGGCGGCCGATGGCGCGTTTGCGTCAATCACCAGATTATTCTGCTCACGGTTGCGAAGGGTTTCAGATACATGATGGTCAAAAGCCATAAACACACCGGGAACAAAGGGCAGGTTGGCGATGATGTCGTTTTCAGTCACCACAACCCCGCCTTCCTGCATGACGCTGGGATGATCAATGAGTTGGATTTCATCCACCATTTTCAGGTGGTTGAGCAAAACGGCACAAATGAGGCCGTCAAGATCGCTTCGGGTTAAAAGTCGATAAGGTTTTTGATTCATTTTTTATGATATGCCGATTAAAGTGTTAAGTTTTAAGTGATTAAGTGTTAAGTAAAATCAAGAACTTATTCTTTTATTGTTTGGCGATTATAGCAGTTTCAACTTCTTTCAACTTCTGCGGGGTCGCCTGAAAATCGTTTTTTTGAGAAATCTGCTATTTATCATAAAAAGGTTGCGGCTTCAAGCACAGTTTACTTTAACAACTTGAAATCAGGCTTATTTTGCCAAAATCCATGGACAATCCGCCAAACAACTGGTACAAAAAAATACATTTAACTGCCGGCCCTGGCAAAACCGTGACTTTAAATGGACAGGTGACAATGATCCAGGCCCTGATTGATCGCGGCGTGGTGATTCCACAGCCGCAAACCGTTGAAATTGCGCCAGAGGTGGATATTCACCGGATATCTCCGGGCGCGGTCATCCATCCGGGCAGCCGCATCCGCGGGGGCAACACCCTTATCTGCACGGGTGCACAAATCGGCCGACAAGCTCCGGCCACGATTGAAAACTGCTTTATTGGACCTCAAGTATCACTTGAAGGTGGATACTTCAGCAGCTCGGTTTTCCTTGAAAAATCATCCATTGGACCATCCGCTCACATCCGGGCCGGCACCATCCTGGAGGAACATGCCAGTGCCGCCCATAGCGCCGGGTTAAAACAGACCATCCTGTTTCCCTTTGTTACCCTGGGCAGCCTGGTCAACTTTTGTGACTGTTTCATGTCCGGGGGCACCGGACCGAAAAATCACTCCGAGGTGGGAAGCGCCTACATTCACTTTAATTTCACCCCCAGGCAGGACAAGGCCACGGCCTCGCTGATCGGGGATGTGCCAAACGGGGTCATGCTCAACCAGCCGCCAATATTTCTGGGCGGGCAGGGCGGTCTTGTGGGCCCCTGCAGGCTGGCTTTCGGCACGGTGATTGCCGCCGGCACCATCTGCCGCAAAAGCGAAACCCGGCCGGGCCGGCTGATTTTCGGCGGGCCGGCCCGATCCGGAAACGTGCCTTACACCGGTGCATCCGGTGTGGGCGGCCTCCGGGGGATTGTTTCCAACAATCTTTATTACCTGGCCAATCTCAGGGCCCTGGAACAGTGGTACAGCCATGTACGAAGCCTTTTTATATCCGGCCGGATGCCCCGGGCCCTGTACCAGGGCCTGGTCGACACACTGCAGGACTGTATCAAAGAGCGCATCAAGCGCCTGGGGGATTTTGCCCAAAAAGTGGCACCCGATCACCTGGGTCCATGTTGGGACCGCCTGGAAAGCCGGCTTCAGGCCCCGGCAGAACAAATGGATGTGCCTGAAAAAAGAGATGATTTTGTTCGTTTGACCCGGGAGCGGATGGATTCGGCAGACAATCCCGACTACATCCGGGTGATCCAGGGCCTTGACAAAGCCTCAGCCGCAGCCGGCACAGAATGGCTGCAGGCTTTGACAGACGCCTGCATGGAATCCTGGCAGTCTGTTTTACCGGATGACCCATAAAACTAAAAAGTCTGATTTCGGATGGCGCCGTAAAAGTTCAAGATCAAGGCTTGGGCAATTTCGAAGAATGCAGCGTACTTAAACGTACGTGAAATTCTGAGAAATTGCGTGTAACGCAGATATTGGACTTTACGGCGCTATCAAAACTTAACACTGCCTGTAGAACGGATTATGACATGGGAAGGTTTTTCGGCACCGACGGCGTTCGCGGGGTGGCCAACCAGCATCCGATCACCCCGGAAATTGCATTGAACCTGGGAAGGGCTGCTGCGGCGGTTTTAAAACATAACCACAGCAGCACAATTGTGATTGGAAAAGACGGCCGGAAATCCGGCGACATGATCGAAGCCGCCCTTGCCGCAGGCATCTGTTCGGCCGGGGCCGATGTCCTGCTTGCAGGCATGCTTCCCACCCCGGCAATCGCCTTTTTGGTCCGGTATGTCCGGGCTGATGCGGGCATCATGGTTTCGGCATCCCACAACCCTTACGAGGACAACGGGATCAAACTGTTTGATGCAGAGGGCTTTAAACTGGATTCCACCACTGAAGAACAAATTGAAGCCCGCATACTCAATACATCTCCGGAAATCCATCTGGCCGCGGCACCCGAAGCCATCGGCCGCGTCTATCCCATGCCGGACGCAGCAGACCAATATGCCGGTTTTTTAAAGAAAAGCACGGGCAGAAACGATCTTTTAAAAGGCATGAAAATCGTTCTGGACTGCGCCAACGGGGCCACTTCGGAAATCGCCCCCCAGGTGTTTGCAGAACTTGGCGCGGAGCTCACTGTTTTATTTGATTCACCCAACGGCATCAATATCAATGACAGATGCGGCTCCCAGCATATTGAAACCCTGCAGCAGGCGGTTTTGGAAAACCGGGCGGATCTGGGCTGCGCCTTTGACGGAGACGGAGACCGGCTCATTGCCGTGGATGAGACCGGGGCGGCGGTCACTGGTGATCAGATCCTGGCCATCTGCGCACGGCACTTGAAACAGGCTGGCCGCCTGAAAAACAACCTGGCTGTCAGCACGGTCATGAGCAACCTGGGCCTTCGCCTGGCGTTAAAGGAAATGGGCATCGAGCACCGGATCACGGATGTGGGTGACCGCTACGTGCTTGATGAAATGCGCAAAAGCGGTGCAATCATCGGCGGTGAGGACTCAGGTCACATGATTTTCCTCGACGCCCACACTTCCGGCGACGGCATACTGACCGCCCTTCACCTGATTGAAGCCATGGATGCATTCGACAGCCGGCTTTCCGGGCTTTGCCGGATCATGCGGCGCTATCCCCAGGTGCTCAAAAATGTTCGGATCAGCGAAAAAACCGATATCTACCAAATTCCTGCCATTGCCGGGGAAATCGAAAAGGTGAAAAACCACCTGGGCGAGCAGGGAAGGGTGCTGGTACGTTATTCCGGAACCCAGCCCCTGTGCCGGATCATGGTGGAAGGCCCGGATGAAGAAGAAACCGATCAGTTGTGTCAGGAGATCGTGGATGTGATTGCCGCTGAATTAAACGGCTCCCTGGAATAAATCCGGAGATAAAAAAGGGGAGAAACCGGTGTTTTCCGGCTTCTCCCCCATGATGTGGGCTGCTTGTTTTTGAGGTTTATTCCCTGCCGCCGAATATGTGGAGCAGCATTATAAACAGGTTGATAAAATCCAGATACAGGGAAAGGGCGCCCATGATGGCGCCTTTTCTCACCACCCCGGCCTCGATGTCTGCGGGCTGGGTCATGGCCATGTTTTTGAGCTTCTGGGTGTCATAGGCGGTCAAACCCACAAACACCAGCACGCCGATATAGCTGATGATCATCTGCATGGCCGCACTCTGCATAAAAATATTGACCACAGAGGCGATAATGATGCCGATCAGACCCATGAACAAAAAATTGCCCCAGGAGGTCAGATCCCGCTTTGTGGTCATACCGTAGATGCTGCAGGCCACAAACGTGGCCGCGCAGATGAAAAACACCTGGGCAATGGAGGTTCCCGTGTATACCAGGAATATAAAGGACAGGGTCAGGCCGTTTACCGCGGCATAGAGCAGAAACAGGCCCGTGGCTGTGGAGGCCTCCATTTTCTGAATCCTTGCGCTCAGGTAAAAAACCATGCCCAGCTCTGCAATGATCAGGCCGAAAAACACCATGCGGTTTCCAAATATAAGCTGCTGCATGGTGGGATTATGGGCGGTGAAATAGGCCACTACGCCGGTTAGCGCCAGGCCGAAGGCCATCCAGTTGTAAACGCTTCGGATAAAGCTGTTGACCATGACCTGGGTGCGTTCGGTTTGCCTGGTTGTTGCCGTGTTTGTCATGTAAATGCGCCTCCTGTTGTATGGAAGTGTTTAAGTCTCAAGTAATTCAGTTTTAAGGAAATCATGCCCGATTGCAGGGTTTTCCGACAATCAGCTGAAGATATAATAACACATTGCCGGCTGTTTTCAAGCCGGATCGGTACCCGGGAAACGATTTTTGAAATGAAACAAACCCAGATCTACCAGCACCTTGTGGAAACCGCGGGAAAACTCGACATCCGGGTGACGGAACAAAACCTGCGGGCCACCGGGGTGAATGCAAAAAGCGGCCTGTGCCGGATCAGGGGCGAATCGGTTTTTATCATGGACAAGCGCCTTTCTGTAAACGCAAAAATCACGCTGCTGGCAGAGTGTCTGCGGCAGATGCCCCTGGAGGAAATTTATATCATGCCTGCGGTGCGAAAGATCCTGGACCGGAAACCGAACCAGAAATAAAATCCCGTTAAAACCGGAAAGGCAAAAGCGCAAAATAGATTAAAAGCCGATTGCATGTATGAAAGGGCACATGATTCCAGGGTGAAATCCATCTAAACGCCCAGGCTTTCCTGGCCTAAAGAAAAGTTTACATAATATATCTTATCAGACGTTATAAAAATATCAAAAATCGGGCAAGTCTGTTAAGGTCCTTCAAAAACGATTTTTATCAACGCGTTTTGGCCGGATTTGGGATTGATTGATTGATTCAACTGTGCTAGCTTGGCAGGATTCAAACAACCGGAAAAATAACCTTAAAAACGCATACCCATGACCCCGACGGATTCCAATATAAGCGCAATGCGAAACGTTTATACGGTCAGCGCACTGACCGCGCAGATCAGAAACCTTCTGGAAAAAAACTATCCGTTTGTGTGGATTTCCGGTGAAATCTCCAATCTGCGCGTGCCGGCATCCGGCCACTGCTATTTCACTCTAAAGGACAAGGACGCCCAGATCCAGGCCGTGATGTTTAAGGGCCAGGCCAGAAACCTGAAATTTGACCTTGAAGACGGCATGCAGGTCACGGGTTTCGGCCGCATCAGTGTATATGCGCCAAGAGGCAGCTACCAGATCATCCTGGAATACATCGAGCCCTCGGGTGCCGGAGCCCTGCAGGCGGCATTTGAGCAGCTCAAGCAGAAACTGTCGGCTGAAGGCCTGTTTGATGAAAAATACAAAAAGCCTGTCCCGTTTCTGCCTGCTGCCGTGGCCGTGATCAGCTCGGCCACCGGCTCGGTGGTCCATGACATTATCCGTATCATGTCCCGCCGATTTGCCAACATCCCCATCCGGGTGATTGCCGCGGCCGTCCAGGGCGATACCGCAGAAGCGGAAATCGTTTCCGCCATTGAAATGGCAAACCGCCACAAGGCCGCAGACGTGATTATTTTGGCCCGCGGCGGCGGCTCGCTTGAGGACCTGGCGGCATTTAATTCAGAGGCCGTGGCCCGGGCGATTTTTGCATCGGAAATTCCGGTTATCTCTGCTGTTGGCCATGAAACCGATTACACCATTGCCGATTTTACAGCGGATCTGCGCGCGCCCACCCCGTCTGCGGCAGCCGAACTGGCCGTGCCGGTCAAACAGGATGTGAGCTACACCCTCCAGGTGCTCACCCGCCGGCTGCAGGGCGCAATAACCAGGCAGGTGCGGGATTTGCGGCAAAACACGCAGAAACTCACCCGCCGCCTGGTCCATCCCAGACAGCGCATGGATGACCTGCGCATCCGCATGGATGAAACCCATTCCCGGTTGATTCAGGCCATGAAACGGATTTTTGAAAACCGGCGCGAACGGCTGTGCTGGCGCCATGACCGGCTCATGGCCGTGCCCCTGGCCGACCGCGTGTCTGCCCTGGCCGACCGGCGCCAAAACCTGGACCGGCGCCTGAAATCCGCAGGCAAAACCCTCGTCCAGGAAAAGCGCGCACGGCTGGAATCGGCCTGTGGCCGCATGCACGCGCTCAGCCCTTTGGCAGTGCTGGATCGGGGCTACAGCATCACCCGGGTCCTGCCGGAAAAAACCGTGCTCACGGATGCCGCAGCCGTGGTTCCGGGACAAAACATTGAAGTCATACTTGCAAAAGGCATATTAACATGCCGGATTGAAAGGAAAAACGATAATGGCAAAAAAGACGTTTGAAGAATCCATGGCCCAGCTTGAAAAGATCGTTGAAGAGCTGGAAGCCGGCAATTTGCCATTGGACAAGGCATTGAAAAAATTTGAAGAAGGCATTGGCCTGTCCCGGGCCTGTTTTGAAAAACTTGATGAAACTGAAAAAAAGATCGTTCAGTTGATGGAAAAACAGGACGGCACCGCAGCACAAGCCCCTTTTGCCGAAAACACCGCCCCATCGGACAAAAATGCCGGCAGCAATGAATAATCTCAAAAATCAGGCCCGGTCATTTGACCTGACCGGGTATTTGAACAAGCACCAGGACCGCATCAACAGGCACCTGGCCGCCCTGCTCTCCTGCGGCCCGGAGCCCACCCGGCTATGTGCGGCCATGTGCCATTGCCTCATGGCACCGGGAAAACGCCTGCGGCCGGTGCTGTGCATGGCTGCCGCCGAAGCCGCGGGGGGCTCGGCAGATAAAGCTGTGCTTCAGGCCGGCTGCGCCATTGAAATGATCCACACCTATTCCCTGATCCATGACGATCTGCCGGCCATGGATGATGACCAACTGCGCAGAGGCCGGCCCACCTGTCATGTGGCCTTTGACGAGGCCACGGCCATTTTGGCCGGAGACGCCCTTCTGACCCTGGCCTTTGAAACCCTGGCCGGGTGCGCAAAGCTTGACACGGAAAATGCAGCCGGGATTCTGGAATCCATTGATGTGATCTCAAAAGCGGCCGGATACTGCGGCATGATCGAAGGGCAGATGCAGGACATGGCCGGCGAAGGCCAGGGCCTGGGCCTGGGGGATCTCAAGCAGATGCATGAGTTGAAAACCGGGGCCCTGATTCGTGCATCGGTTGAAACCGGCGGTTTGCTGGCTGGCGCAGATGAGGCCGGAAAACAGGCCCTGAACACCTATGCCGGCCATATCGGTCTGGCCTTTCAGGTCACAGACGATATTTTAAACGTTAGGGGCGATCCCGGCCGCATGGGCAAGGCTTCCGGAACCGATACCGCCCGGGCCAAATCCACCTACCCTTCCCTCATGGGCATTGATGCGGCCCGGGACTATGCAGGCGACCTGATATCCAAAGCCTTGCAGGCAATTGAGATTTTTGGTAACAAGGCAACACCTTTGGCCGCCCTGGCCGCCTATATTGTTGAAAGGGACAAATAAACAGCCGTGCCGCTGATTTGGCATCCTAACCATATAATTGTTACTTTGGAGAATCGATTTCATTGGGCTTACTTGAAACCATCAACTCCCCGGCGGACTTAAAAAACCTGCCCCGCTCCCGGCTGCCCGATCTGGCCCGGGAAATCCGGGAGCGCATCGTCGAGGTGGTCTCCAAAACCGGGGGGCATCTTGCATCCAATCTCGGCGTGGTGGAACTCACCATTGCCATTCACTATGTGTTTGACATCCCCACGGACAAGCTGGTCTGGGACGTGGGCCATCAGTCCTATACCCACAAGCTGCTCACCGGCCGGGCCGACCGGTTTTCCACCCTCAGGCAGTTCGGCGGGCTGTCCGGATTTCCCAAGATAACCGAAAGCCCGTGTGATGCGTTTTCCACCGGCCATTCCAGCACTTCGATTTCCGCGGGCCTTGGCATATCCTGTGCCAAGCGCCTCAAAAACGACAACTCCCGGGTGATTGCCGTCATCGGTGATGGTTCCATGACCGCGGGCCTGGCCTATGAGGCATTAAACCAAGCCGGGGCCATTCACAAGGAACTCATTGTAATCTTAAATGACAATGAAATGTCGATCTCACCCAACGTGGGGGCCCTGTCATCACTTCTGAGCCGAACATTTTCCGGCAAATTCATCCAGGACAAACGAAAGGAATTCGGCGAACTGCTGCGCTCTTTGCCAAAAATCGGCAGTGACGCCTATTCTCTGGCCAAGCGGGCAGAAGAGTCCATCAAAGCCTTTGTCACACCGGGCATGCTTTTTGAAGCCTTTAATTTCGAATACTTTGGCCCCATTAAGGGCCATCGCATCGACCAGTTGATCGATATCCTGGAAAACATCAAAAACCTTGACGAGCCGGTTTTGCTCCACGTGGCCACCACCAAGGGCCGCGGCTACGCCCCGGCCGAATTTAATCCGGTTTATTTCCACGGCGTGGGCTGCTTTGATGCTGAAACCGGGGACCGGGTCAACTGCAGCGACCTGCCCGCATACACCGATGTTTTCGGCCAGACCATGGTGCGCCTGGCTGAAAAGGACAAAAACATCATTGCCGTGACTGCGGCAATGCCCGAAGGCACGGGCCTTGGGCCATTTTCTGAAAAATTCCCGGACCGGTTCTATGACGTGGGCATTGCCGAAGCCCACGGGGTCACCTTTGCCGCAGGCATGGCCACAGAAGGCTACAAGCCCGTGGTGGCCATTTACTCCACTTTTCTCCAGCGGGCCTATGACCAGATTATCCACGATGTCTGCCTGGAATCCCTGCCCGTGGTGTTTGCCGTGGACCGGGGCGGCATTGTGGGCGAAGACGGACCCACCCATCACGGCCTGTTTGACTTAAGCTACCTGCGGGCCATTGCCAACATGGTTGTCATGGCCCCCATGGATGAGCATGAACTGCAGCGCATGCTGTTAACCGCTGTCAACCACCCGGGACCGGTGGCTGTACGTTATCCCAGGGGCAAGGTCACGGGCGAAAACACGGAAAAAGCCGAAAAAAATGACCAACCCCTTGCCATCGGCAGGGCGGAAGTGCTTTGCAGCGGTGATGACATTTTGATCCTGGCCATCGGCCACTCTGTCACAGATGCCGTAAAAGCCCGGCAGATGCTTGCCGACAAGGGTATTTTTGCCACCGTGGTCAATGCCCGGTTTGTCAAGCCCTTAGACACAGAACTTATCGGTGATTTGATTCAAAAAATTCCCCGGGTAATCACGGTTGAGGAAAACATGCTTGACGGCGGATTTGGCAGCGCGGTGCTCGAAGCCATGGCAGACACCGGGATCACGGGCTTTCGCATCACCCGAATCGGTATCAAAGACACCTTTGTGACACACGGCCCCAAGCCTGTTTTGCGCAAGCATTACGAGGTGGACGCAGATGCGGTGTTCAGGGCCGCAGAGGCCATGTGCCGGGATTTTGCCTGACATGAAAAGCCCTGGATCCGGAAAAAAGCGGCTGGATCTGCTGGTTGTGGAACGCGGGCTTGCAGGCAGCCGTCAGCGGGCCCAATCCCTGATCATGGCCGGCCATATCCTGGTCAATGATCATCCCGCGGACAAGCCCGGCAGCCTGGTGGCGGAAAATTCAGAAATCGTCAGCCGGGCTTCTGACCTGGCTTATGTCAGCCGGGGGGGATTGAAACTGGAACATGCCCTGGCGGCTTTTGAAATCAATGTCACGGGATTTTCCTGCCTGGATGCGGGCGCATCCACGGGCGGATTCACGGATTGCCTCTTGCAGCACGGCGCGGCCCGGGTGTATGCCGTGGATGTAGGCTACGGCCAGCTGGCCTGGCAGCTTCGACAGGATCCGCGGGTGACGGTGATGGAGCGGTTTAATATCCGGCATGCCACGGAAAACGATCTGCCGGCCGGTCTGGATCTGGCGGTGATTGATGTTTCATTTATCTCTTTAAAAATCGTGGTCCCGGCAGTACAGCCCTTTATCCGGTCCGGCGGGACAATTTTGCCCCTGATCAAGCCCCAGTTCGAGGTGGGCAAGGGCGAGGTGGGAAAAGGCGGCGTGGTCCGGGACCCGGCCCTGCACAATCGCATTATTGAAGAACTTTCTGATTTTTTTAAACAATGCGGCTTGATTTCCGGCGCGGTCACCCCCTCCCCCATTTTCGGACCCAGGGGTAATCGGGAGTTTGTCCAGCACCTGCAGGTGCCGGCCCCGGGGTGAATAAAGGCGCCTTTTAAGGTTGATTTTTTCCGGTCAAACCGATAAATACAATGAGATACAGCACGATTGCGTTTCGCATGTAAATCCAGCAGAATAGAGAGGAGTTAGGAGTCTTATGACAGAACATCTGAGAAACATCGCCTTGATCGGACACGGTGGATCCGGTAAGACGTCTCTGGCCGAAGCCCTCCTGCACAACGCCGGTGCGAGCAAGCGGTTTGGCAGCGTGGATGCGGGCAATGCCGTCATGGATTTCGAGGCTGAGGAACTCAAGCGCCGCAGCAGCATTTCCACGGCCTTTCATCCCTTTTCCTGGAAACAGCGAAAGATCAACCTGATTGATACGCCGGGCGATCAGAATTTTTTCTCTGATACCCGGCTTTGCATGCAGGCCGCTGACAGTGCCGTTGTGGTCATTGACGCGGTGGACGGCATCAAGGTGCAGTCCGAACAGGCATGGGAATACGCAGATGAGTTTGATCTGCCCCGGGTGATTTTCATCAACAAGGTGGACCGGGAGCGGGCGGATTTTTCCAAGGCTTTCAATGACGCGGTTGAGATTTTCTCTCCCAAGCCCATTATATTGCAGCTGCCCATCGGCCAGGAAGCTGACTTCAAAGGCGTGGTGGATCTCATCAACATGAAGGCGTGGGTTTACGAAAACGGCAAGGCAAAGGCTACAGACATTCCCGCAGACATGCAGGAAACCGCCGAGGCTGAGCGCGAAGCTTTGATTGAAAACATCGCCGAGGCAGACGACGAACTGGTGGAAAAATACCTGGAAGGCGAAACCCTTTCAGACGAAGAAATGCTGGCCGCCCTGCGCAAGGGGACCCTGGAAAAAGTCTTTGTTCCGGTGATGTGCGGATCCGCCACCTTAAATATCGGCGTGGACCTGCTGGCCGGGCTCATGGCAGACGCCCTGCCCTGCCCGGCGGACCGCGGGCCGAAAACCGGATATGTTCCGGGCACGGAAACCGAGGAAACCCGGGAACCATCTCCGGACGCGCCGTTTTCCGCACTGGTGTTTAAAACCGTGGCCGACCCGTATGCGGGCCGACTCAACATCTTCAGGGTTTTTTCCGGAAAACTCGGGGGCGACGGTACATTTTTCAACGCCACCAAGGACAACAAGGAACGCTACAACCAGCTTCTCCAGATCCAGGGAAAAGAGCAGAAACCCCTGGAGGGCGCAGGGCCCGGAGATATCGTGGCCGTGGCCAAGCTAAAGGAAACCGTTACCGGAAACACCCTGTGCGCCCCGGACAAACCCATTGAATACAAGCCCGCCGAACCCCTGCGCGGCGTGGTGTCCTTTGCCATCTCCCCCAAATCCAAGGGTGATGAGGACAAGATTTACTCCTCGCTGACCAAGCTCATCGAGGAAGACCCGGGCCTGCGCCTGGAGCGAAACGATGAAACCCGCCAAACCCTGCTCACCGGCCAGGGCCAGGTGCACATCGAAACCACGGTGGAAAAGCTCCGGCGGAAGTACAACGTCGAGGTCAACCTCAATATTCCCAAGGTGCCCTACAAGGAAACCTTCCGCAAAAAGGTCCGGGTCCAGGGCAAGCACAAGAAACAGTCCGGCGGCCACGGCCAGTACGGCGACTGCTGGGTGGAATTCGAACCCCTGGAACGGGGCGCGGGCTACCAGTTCGTGGACAAGATCGTCGGCGGCGTGATTCCCAAGACCTATATTCCGGCAGTGGACAAGGGCATTGCCGAGGCCTCGCAAAAAGGCGTTCTGGCCGGATTTCCCTGCATTGATTTCCAGGCAAAGGTTGATGACGGCTCATATCATTCCGTGGACTCTTCGGAAATGGCCTTTAAGATCGCCGGGTCCCTGGCTTTCAAAAAGGCCATGGAGCAGGCCGATCCCGTGCTGCTCGAGCCCATCATGGAAATGGAGGTGATCACGCCTGAAGAATTCATGGGTGATATCATGGGCGATTTAAACTCCAGGCGCGGCCGGGTGCTGGGCATGGAGAGCCGCGGCAAAAACCAAGTGGTGCGCGCACTGGTGCCCCAGGCCGAAGTGCTCACCTATGCCCCGGATCTTCGCTCCATGACCGGCGGCCGCGGGATGTTTTCCATGCAGTTTTCCCATTACGACGAGGTCCCGGCCCAGATTTCCCAAAAGGTCATCGAGGAATTGCGCAGCCAGCAGGAACAGGAAAAGTAGAAAAGCGGTTTAAAACAGCAGGAAAAAGGCCGGTTCGGCAAATCCAATGCCGGACCGGTCTGTTTTTTACCCCAAATCCCCAAGCACTTCTTCTGCAATTTCTCTGACCGCCTGGGGGTAATCACCGTTGATCACTGATTCCAGCCGTCCGGCAAACTCGGAATCATTTAACACTCCGAAAAGATGAATCATATCCCCTTTTACCGCATCATCAAGTCCGGCAAAGCGGTTCCACATGGCTTCCAGGGCCTGGCGGGCCAGATCCGGCGCGGTTTCGGCCAGGTATTCAAAGGCCACCATGGCCCCAAGGCGGGTGGGCCATTTGGGATGGGCCAGCAGATCCAGAAAACCCGGAATCACGCTGCCGGCCCCGGCCATCAGGGCGGCCAGGCCTTCGGCATCCCCGTCTGAGATGATTTTTTTCACTGTATCCGCACTGAGATCGGCTGGATTGCGCTTCTCGAAAATATCGAGCAACTCGGCCACGGCCACTACACCCGTCCACCTGAACTGGTCATCTAAAATGGCTGTGGGAACGGATTTCACATTGTCCCGGGCCGCGGATTCGGAAAAAACAGCCGCGTCAATCACATGCAAATCCACCCGGTCCGGCGCCCAGGCGGCCATGTAGAGCCATCTTCCAAGTGCCCCCGGACAATGGGGGCATACCGGGGAAACATAGATCCGCACCACCCCGGGCATTTGGATCCGGTTTTGGATATCCGCCGCAGAAACCCCGGCCTCGGCTTCTTCCATGGGCACCATGCCGGCCGCGCACATTAAAAACAGCTCCAGCAGTTTTCCCTCGGGAACGGCTGAAAACCGAATATTGGGATAAATAAAAATTGCGGGCCGCTCATCTTCCTCGCTTGTTTCATTTTTGACGTCAAGCGAGGGCAGATGCCCCCGGAGCAGATCACAGAACTGCTCCATTCGCTTTGTTACCGGATCATTGGGGTCTCCGAGCACAACAATGCGGGTTGGCTTGTAAATCTTGTACTTGTAGTTTTCAACCACTGTCATGTCCGGCCGGGAGATCACCGGTTGTGTCTGCTGGTTTTCCATGGGCATTATGCCTTAAATGTTTTTATTGATTGATGGCACCGCAAAAAGTCTGATTTCAGATGGTGCCGTATCTGATTATAGATGGTGCCGTAAAAAGTTTCAAGATCAAGGCTTGCGCAATTTCGAAGAATGCAGCGTACTTATCCGTACGTGAAATTCTGAGAAATCGCGCGTAACGCAGATATTGGACTTTTACGGCACCATCATTGATTGATTTCCGAGAGCATCCGTGCAATATCCGATGCCAGCTGCCGGCTGTCATCGCCTGAAACAGAGTCCTGCCCGTCCTCGGGCGGCTCGGAGAGATTTTTCTGGCTGGCCCGGATGTCCACGTATTCACCCTCCCGGTCGACCATCACGGTCATGCCCACCCTGAGGCTGAAATCGAGCTTGTAGACCACTTCATTGTTTTCAACCGCAATATCTCCGCCGTGAAACAGCAGATCCTCTCCTGGCGACAGATCGTATTTTTCCCGGATCAGGGCTTTTACCGCGGATTTGTCCAGATTTTTGACCAGCATTTTCAGCATCTGCTTTTCACAGGCCTGGATGATTTCCTTGCGGGCAAGTTTCATGTGATCTGATCCTTTTTTTCTTCCATGCGGATTTCTTCGATATCCGTCCAAAGACCGGCCAGTTCCAGAAAAGCCACGGCCCCGGGGGAGATGATATCATGGCAGACCACGGGCTTTCCAAAGACCATGGCCTCGTGCAGTCGTTCATCTTCGGCAATGCACACAGGCAGACAGAGCCGGGCAATGGCCTCAAACACCTCCGGGCCCAGCACGGCCTCGGCTTCTGCGGCATCATCGCACCCGTTGATCAAAATCCGGACACTTGATGGGCCGGCTGAAACCTTTTGCCGAAACGCGGCCACCTGCTCAAGAAAATTTTTGTATGTTTCAAGCAGACCGGAAATGTTTCCGGCCGCCTCCAGATCCAGGCGAACCGGCAGGATCAGCACGTCTGCCCCACAGACCGCCGCCTCCATGAGAGCCCCGGATTTTTCCGGCGCATTGATAACCATCACATCCAGGTCCTGTCCGGAAATTTCCGAAAAAACGCTCCGGTCCGGCTCTATAGCCGCCCAGCCCGGCCCCGGACCGGCTGCCAGCACGCGGAAATGTTCAATGCAGGTGGGCACCATAAAATTCACAGCATCCCCGGCATCCGCAATCACCCGGTCCAGTCCCGGCGCATCTGCCGGCGGGTCAATGACCGCGGCTTCAATGCAGCGGTTTCGTGCATCGCATTCCACCAGCAGGGTGTTTTGATCCAGGGCCGCAAACGCCGCTGCCAGATTCACTGAAACGGTTGTTTTTCCGGCGTCGGCCGCGGGTGCGGCAATGCAGAATATCTTTGTCATAAACCCTTTCATATCACAAACAATCCTGTTTTCAAGGCCCTTGTGCACCCTACGCGGTGTTATTGGCTTTATCAATGCCGCAGGTTGTGTTATTTTATTTTCATGCAATCCCATATCCGGCACCGGATCCATAACATCCGGCAAACATTTGAAAAAGCCAATATCGACACCCTGCTTGTCTCCATTGCCGAAAACCGCATGTATTTAAGCGGCTTTACCGGCCAGGACACCGGGTTTGACGAATCCGCCGGGGTTTTGCTCATCTCCGGTGACCACCTGGTGCTGGCAACGGATTCCAGATACGAAATCCAGGCCCAACAGGAAGCCCAAGACTTTGAAGTGATCTGCTACAAAAAGGGCCTTGCAAAGGAACTGCCCGGCATTCTTGAAAAACTGGGCACATCACGTCTGGGATTTGAGCGCCGCCGCATGAGCGTCAGCCAGTATGACATGATTCGCGAGCAGCTCACATCAGTGGAACTGGTACCGGCGGACAACCTTTGTGAAAACTTGCGCGAGTGCAAGGAGGAAGCCGAAATCAAGGCCATCCGAAACTCCCTGCACCTGGCGGAATCCGCATTTTCCGACTTCCTGGAAAACCTGGAATCCGGCATGAGCGAAGCCCGCGCCGCCTGGGAGATCGAGCGCCGCATGCGGGAAGCCGGCGCCCGATCCGTGTCATTTCCGGTGATTGCCGCATTTTCAGCCAATGCCGCCCTGCCCCATGCCATCCCGTCTGAGCGGCTCATGGAAAACAGCCAGCCCCTTTTGTTTGACTGGGGCGCGGTTTTAAACGGCTATTGCAGCGATATTTCCCGGACCATTGTCCTGGGAAGAGCAGATGACACGTTTAAGAAAGTATTTACCGCAGTCTACGACGCCCAGCAAAAAGCTGTGGAAGCCATCCGGCCCGGGGTCTGGACAAAAGATATTGATGCCGCAGCCAGAAATCACCTGCAGGAAAAAGGCCTGGACGAATATTTCGGCCACGGCCTGGGCCACGGCGTTGGCCTGGCCATCCATGAGGCCCCGTCGCTGAGCCCGGTGACGGAAAGAAACGTTGAACTAAAGGAAAACATGGTCTTTACAATTGAGCCCGGGGTGTATCTGCCCGACTGGGGCGGGGTGCGCCTGGAAAACATGGTGGTTGTGCGCGCCAACGGCGCAGAAGTATTAAACAGCCTGGACGTGAAACTTTTCTGACCCGAATGCCGCCTTTGCCGCCATGAACGAAATTTCCATGCACATGGACCAGTACCTGAACTACCTGGTGGTGGAAAAGGGCCTTGCCAACGCCACGGTTGAATCCTACGGTTCAGATCTTGCCCGGTTTCAGCGGTTTCTGAGCGGCAGCCGAATCGGCCGCACCAACGAGGTGGATGCCGCAGCCATTTTAAAATACCTGCTGCGCCTGCGCGACGACGGCCTGGGCATCCGCTCCAGGGCCCGGCATCTGGTGACCCTGCGGGGTTTTTTTCGTTTCCTGGTCCAGGAAAAGCACCTCTCAAAAGACCCGTCCCGGCTCATTGACCTGCCCAAGTTCGGCCTGAAACTGCCGGACGTGCTTTCAGTCACCGAAATCACCACCCTCTTGGAAACCCCGGACACCACAAAACACAAGGGCATGCGGGATGCGGCCATGCTGGAACTGCTTTATGCCGCAGGTCTTCGGGTCAGCGAACTGCTGCACATCAAGCTCCAGGAGATGAACCTGGATGCCGGGTTTGTGCGCGTAACAGGAAAGGGGGCAAAGGAACGGCTGGTGCCGGTTGGCGGCCATGCCCGCAGCCGGGTGGATCAGTACATCCGCATTGCCAGACCGGCAATGCTGAAAAAACAAACAAGTCCCTGGCTTTTTTTCGGCCGGGCCGGCCGCCCCATGACCCGCCAGGGATTCTGGAAACTGGTGAGAAAATACGCCCTTGCCGCAGGATGCGACAAAAAAATCAGCCCCCACACCTTCCGCCACTCCTTTGCCACCCATCTGCTGGAAGGCGGTGCAGACCTTCGCGCCGTTCAGATGATGCTGGGCCACACAGACATCTCCACCACCCAGATCTACACCCACGTCACCCGCGACCAGATCAAACTCATGCACGAAAAATATCATCCGCGCGGGTAAGGTTGATACGGATTTGGCGGAAATCTCTGATATGAAATCCGGTTGCATCCTTTACCAAAAGGTATATATTGGTATATATCATTTTAAAAAAGCCAAAACAGGAATCCATGCAATGGAAAAAATCGCTAAAATCTTTAAAAACGGCCGATCCCAGGCGGTTCGCCTGCCAAAGGATTTTCGCTTTGAATGCGATCGGGTCAAAATTAAAAAACAAGGGAAAAAAGTGATCCTGGAACCTGTGGAAAAAACAAATTGGCCTTCTGGATTCTGGGAACTGTTTACACAGGATCCCGATTTTCCGACCCCGGAACCATTACCGTCCATGCCCCTGGACCTTGACCGGTTGTAAAAATGTGGCTTCTGGATACAAATATTGTCAGTTACTGGATGCGTGGAGATCATATTCTTATATCCAGGTTGATGACTTATCGTCCCGCTGACCTGGCCATTTCCGCGATTACACTGGCTGAAATTCTTTACGGAATTGAAAAATCCCCGGTTAAAAAAAACGACCGTAAAGCCAGGATTCAGGGAATCTGTTCCCAACTTGAAGTACTGGACTTTGATAAATCGGCTGCCCGGCATTACGCCACAATAAGGGCGGAACTTGAAAAACAAGGAACCCCGATCAGTGAAAGAGATCTGCAGATTGCTTCAATCGCCCTTGCAAACGATTTGTGCCTGGTTACTCACAATACAAAAGAATTTTTCCGTGTTGCGGACCTGGCGGTTGAAGACTGGAAGCTGGGCTGATTTCCCGACACGCGTCACCCAAAATCGGATCCAGGCCATGCATGAAATATATCATCCAGGGGGATAGATGGCCAAAAAATGCAGCGGCGGGCTTTCGCCCGCCGTTTGAAGGGAATCGGAGGAGGAGGTAATTCCCTGTCATGGAAGCCGCACCGGCCTCCCCTGCATTTTTTGAAAAGCCCCGGGATGGCGGCCCGGGACTTTTCACCTACAGCTTCATGGTAAAGCCGAGGAGAAAATTGATTTTGGGTGACGGGTAATAGGCCCGTTGACCATAATAGGTCCCGTATTCCTCATATTTCTTGTTAAACAGGTTGTTGACATTCAAATACGCACTCATTTTGTCCCATTGATAACGGATTTTGGTATTGGCGACAAAATAGTCATCCTGATCATCCGCTGCATTGGCAAAATCACTGATAAAGGGTCGCTCGCCCACGTATACCCCGGTTAATGCCACGGAAAGATTTTTCATCGGATAAAATGTTGTGGTGGCGCTGGCCTGATGCTCCGGCACCCCGGGAAAATCGTTTCCGTCATATTGTCCACCCCTGATTTCAGCATCGGTGTATGAATAGGTGCCTTTGAGGTCAACATAGGCAAATTTATGGCCTGCGGAAATCTCCACGCCTTCGCGCCGTGTTTCATCTTCAAAGTTGGTATTGGCCCCCTGGAAAAATCCAAAAGGAATACTGGGGTCGTACAAAAGCTCATTTTCCGTATCAATGCGGAAAAAATTCACCTTGGCATAAAAGGCGTCTGAAAAATAATGCCGGAAACCAACTTCATAATCATCCGAAGTCTGCGGCTCGAGTATATCCGGAGCATAGGTGAGTTCATCAATGGCAGGATATCTGAAGCTTCGGCTGTAACTGGCATAGACATGGGACCGTTTGGTGTAATTGTATGTGACCCCGCCGGTAAAAAGGTTTTCATCGGATTTGATCCGCTGCAGTGTTTGGGGCTTGAATGTATATTCCACCTCGTCATATCTATAGCCGGCAGAAACAGATAGCCGATCCGTAACCGAAAGCTGGTCATGCACGTAGAGCCCCCAGTTTTCCTTGGTAATTTCCTCTGTTCCGGGTAGATAGTCGGCTGCCACCTCGGATTCATCCTCGATAAAATCAAGGCCAAGGGTCAGACTGTTATCGAGGTTGAAAATTTTCTCCCTGAAAACAACCTGTGGTGAAACAGTAATGGTATCAATCTCCTGATCCCTTTGGGAGCCATATAAAAAAGAGGATGCCTCCCGGTTTCGATACGAAAAATCAATTTTAAACAAGCTGTCGTTTAAAAAAAATATTTCCGGGCCAGCCTTGATGTAATAATCTTCGGTTTCGGAATAGTCATCCGGGCTAAAGGTATCGGTTCTGGAGGCCCCGGCCTGAAACTCGCTTTCGGAAATATCGCCCGGAAGCCCGGTTTTGTCCTCATGATACCCGGAGCTGAAATAAAGCTTCACCCGGTCGCTGGCAAAATAATCCAGGTTCACCCCAACATCCTTTGCCCGGGTATCGGAATTGTCCCTGTACCCGTCAGACGTATAGTAACTGCCGGTCAAAGAATAAGACAGATCCTTGTGCGACCCGCTGATCTGGGCGTTGGCCTTGCCGGTGTCATAGCTGCCCCCGGCCACATCTGCACTGGCGTCAAAACCCTTGCCCTGCTTGGTGATGATGTTGATGGCCCCGCCGGCTGCATTGTCCCCGTACAAAACACTGCCCCGGCCGCCCCGGATGATTTCAATTCGCTCAATGCGGTCCACCGGAATCAGGGTCCAGTCCGTTGCGCTTAAATCCGGGGAATTGATTTTTCTGCCGTCAACCAGTACAAGGGTGTTCATTGAAGCGGTTTCGCCAAATCCCCGCAGATCAACACTATAAGAGCGCCGGTTGCCGGAAATGTCACTTACGTGAACCCCGGCTTCGGTGCGCAGAAGATCAGGCACATCCCGGGCAGGCGAATTTTGAATTTCTTCTTCCGTGATCACTGATATATTGGCTGGCACGGATGAAATGGCCTCTTCCTGCCGGGTGGCCGTCACCACCACTTCTTCAAGCGAGGTGGCAGACCTGGCCTCGCCGTCCTGGGCCAGAACCAATCCTGGCATGCATAACAACACTGAAATACAGATTAAAAATCGGCTCCATTTTTTCATCATTTTCCTCCGCAGGTGATTAAAGGTGTTGCCGGCCCGGGCCAAAAAAAATCCCCGGACCGATATTTTCATCGATCCGGGGATGTCCCTTTTTTATCCTCAGATACCATGCAGCCGCCGGGTTTTCTGGTCCGCGCATATCCCGGAGGTTTTCTTCTCATTCAGGCAGGTCTTCTGACTCTTGGATCATCCGAGTTGCCGCGCCTTCCCTTTTCATTTTTTTGAAAAAGTGGCTTTGTGCGGCTTTCGTCCCCAATCACAGCGGCGGGCCCGTCCCCGATTTTAACGGGGTTCCCTTTTCAGCCTCTATAAGGCACCTGAAATGATATGTCGTGTATATGCTAATAAAGCATAACCAAAAAAGTCAAGAAGAAATTACAAATCAGCTTTGACCATCACCACCACCCGATCAATTCCAAGCCCCGGCAGCCGGTAATTTTCAATCCTTACCCGGCTGTCATGATTTTCCAGGCCGCCAAGCCCTGCCTGGGCCAGTTCGTCCGCAACCCCCCTGCCCTTCATGGCCATGAGCATGCCCCCGGAATTGAGCAACGGCGCGGCCAGCCCGATGAGTTCACCCAGCGAAGATACCGCCCGGGTGACCACCACGTCAAACTTTTCACCTGCCCCTGCCAGGTCCTCGGCCCGGGCATGCCGGGCGTAAATGTTTTCCAGCCCCAGCCGCCGGATCATATACCCCACAAAACTGATCCGCTTGCGCCGGCTGTCAATCAAAGTCATGTCCAGCCCCGGAAATCCGATCTTCATGGGAATCCCGGGCAGACCGGCCCCGGTTCCCAGATCCAGCACCCGCGCTCCCGGGTCAATCCATTTTGCCGGCACCATGGAATCAATCATCAGGTTTTCCGCAATCTCCAAAGGATCATCCACACTGGTGAGATTCAGACGCTGGCCGGCTTCAAGCAGTTCTTTAGCAAACACTTCCAACTGCCCGATTTTATAATTATCCAGACCAAGTCCAAGCTCCTTACCGGCCCGAGCGACCCAGTCCTGCCATTGATGCCAGTTGATCTGCTTTTGTTTCATGGCCGGATCATTTTGGCTGCTTTTTCAGCGCGACAATAATTGGATAAAAAGTCAGCTTCTGCTGCCAGTTTTGTCAGTGCCTGCCGCGTATCCGGCAGCAAGCATTCTAAGTTTGGCTGCCCGGTCATAACCCTTTCGTTCCTGCTTCAGCCGGTCAAGGTCTGTGTTGAAAAAAATTCTGGCGAGATAAAAATTTAATTTTTCAAAGCGCTCGTCAAATACAAGGCGTTGGATCCAGATTTCTTTGAGATCGGCTTCATTATAATGGTTGAAAAGCAGATTGATGTCCTCCACATCGCCGTACTTTAAAACCGTTTCCACAAGCAGTGCAGTATTGATTTCTTCCAGGGAGATCTCTTTGGAATAACTCCAGAAGAAATTTTTGGATTTCATTTTTTCAAAAAGACCTGCTATTTTGGAATTCATTAAATCATCGCCAGTCATTTGCCTGATGCTGAAGAGCCACAGAAGAATATTGATCCCTGATTTCAGCCAACCCGCCTTCCCATTTGAAGCCAAAATCGCCAAAGCTTCGGCCCTGCTTTTTTTTCATTATTAAAAAATCGATGAAATCGATTACTTCTTTTTTTAAATCCTCAGGCAATTCATTGATTCGGCTTTCAATATCCCTGGCTTCCATATTCTGACTCCCCCTCATAAAACCAATTGATATCACATGCTACTATACCATTTTTATATATCCTCTCAATATGATTTGCAACATTTGTCCATAAAAGCAGCGAATTGATCAAAACCCCGGCAGTTTAAACTTCATGGTCACCTCTCCGGTGTCCTTGTCAATTCGGATCATCTTGTCATCCGCGTCGCTGGTTTCCATCTTTTTCCCTGTGGCCATCTCCAGCAACCCGCCGATAAAGGCCATTCCGGTATTGAGCACTTCCTCCATTTTTTCCGGAGGCTGATCTGCAAACGCGGCTGCCCCTTCACTGCTGCTTTCCTCTGCGGGCGCCTCTTCAGCATCATAGGCCAGGGCTGCATCCTGATTTTCAAAAACCGAAGGGTTCAGGTAATGGGGCGTATCCTCCGGGATTTCTTCAGCCGCCCTTTGTTCGGACATCACCGGTTCGGGCTCTTCCTGCATCATTTCCCGCAGCTGATTGAGCAATTCTGTCCGCTTTTCCCGGGAAAATTCCACCATGTCCGTGGCCCCGTCAAAAACCCCCTGAAACAGGTCGGTTTTGAGCTGAATGCCCGCATAAATGCGTTCTTCGATACTGTTTTTGGCAATCAGATTGATGACGTTGACCGCACCGCTTTTCTGGCCGATTCTGCTGATTCGGCCGATGCGCTGGTTCATGCGCGCGGGATTCCAGGGCAGCTCAAAATTGATCACGCAGTCGGCTGCCTGAAGGTTGAGCCCGGTGCCCCCGGCATCCGTGGACAAAAACACCCGGCAGTCCGGGTTGTTTGTAAATTCATCAATCAGGGCCTGGCGCCGGTTGACAGGAATCTTTCCGGAAAGCTCCACAAAAGAAATGCCCGCATTGGACAATTGCCGGGCAATCAGGTAGGTCATGGTCGTCCATTCGGAAAAAATAACGATTTTCCGGCCCTCGTCCATGCCCAGATCGGTCAGAATGGATTCAAGCTCCTTTAATTTCGGCGATATCTGGGTTTTCCGGTCAATCAGATAGGTGGAATTGCAGACCTGACGCATTTTGAGCAGCAGCTCCTGGATGCGCCGCAGATCCATGGGCGTGAGAAATTTTTTGTTGATCAGAGGCAGCAGCGACTGGCTGTATCCCCCATGAATTTTGTACTGCTGATCCGAAAGCGCAATATAATAATTGTTGACGATTTCATCGGGCAGCTGGTCAAGCACGTCCTTTTTCCTGCGGCGGATCACAATGGACTGAAGCTCCTGATGCAGCTTCTCCAGGTTCCGATACCCCAGGATCTTGCCCTTTTTGTCCCGGCTGAGCATGAAATGATCTGCTGCAAAGGCCCACAGCGGCGACAGCCGGTCCGGATCCAGAAACTGGACAATGGAATAAACATCCTCGAGCTTGTTTTCCAAAGGCGTGCCCGTGAGCACCATGGCATGTTTGCGCGGAATGCTTTTGACCGCATCCGCGGTCTTGGTGTTGAAATTCTTGATTCGCTGGGCTTCGTCAAGAATGACCAGATCCGGTTTAAACCGGGAGATGGGCCCCACATCGCGCAGCACCGCCTCATAATTGGTGATTTTAAACAGCGTCGGGTCGGTTTTGTAAATCCGTCGCCGGGCTTCAGCGCTTCCGGCCACAATCACCGCCTCCTCATCCGTAAACCGCTCGATTTCCCGTTTCCACTGCTCCTTTAAAGACGCCAGAGTCACCACCAGCACCCGGGAAAACCCGAAAATCTCTTTTTTCAAAATGGCGGCTGCCACCGCCTGAAGGGTTTTTCCAAGCCCCATCTCATCGCCGATCAATGCGGCTTTTTTATAAAGACAAAACCGCACCCCCTCTTCCTGGTAAGGGTAAAGAGGGGTTTTGATCACGGAAAAATCCGGCCGGCTTTCCTGGGCAAGCTCTGCCATCTGCCGCTCGGTCCAGTATTGATCCAGTTTTTTCCACACCAGGCCGTCAATGCGCACCCGCTTTGACTGCTCCGGCAGGGAAAGCAAAGGCGTAAACGCCCCCAAGTCACTGTTTTGAAAAAGCCCGCTGTCATCAAAATGTTCTTCAATGACCTGCCGGATCTCTTCTGGCTCGTTTTGGGGATCTTCGCAAAACAGCCGGGGCCGCCGGGCGGCCGAGTCCCAGAAAATATCCACAAACGGAAAAACTTCCCTGGCTGCGGCTTTTTGAAAACCTTTCTGCCTCTTGAGATACAGATGCACGGCAATCAGGTGCTTGCAGGTATTGAGCCGGTTTGTGGCAAAATCCGGGCAGGAGCAGCGGCCAATGCCGTTTGCCGGATCATGGAAAATGACCGTGTATTGTTTGCCCGCCGGGGTTTGCACCAGGTGCTCGCCTTTAAACATATCCCCTGCGGTAATCTGCAGTTTTTCAGTCCTGGCGCGTTTCTTTCGGTCTTCTATGGCCTGGGCCCGTATTTCTTCCGGGCTCAGATACGGGGACTGCGGTTCCGGTTCAGCCGCGGCTGCTTCCTG
Source organism: Desulfosalsimonas sp. (assembly GCF_055149105.1). Taxonomy (NCBI): domain Bacteria; kingdom Pseudomonadati; phylum Thermodesulfobacteriota; class Desulfobacteria; order Desulfobacterales; family Desulfosalsimonadaceae; genus Desulfosalsimonas; species Desulfosalsimonas sp. Next base: position 24,707 of record NZ_JBSRLA010000035.1, read on the forward strand.
GTATTGAATGTTTTGTGAAATATCGAGCAGCGCAGCCACAATGTGCTTGCACCCTTCACCCGGATAAGGGCAGTCGCAGCTGGTCTCCAGGCCATCGCCGTTGGCCCGGATCCGGATGGTGTAATCGCCGTAACTGCCGTCAACAGCATATTCAAACTGCCCGTTGTCCGGATCCAGGTTTCGGCCCACGCATGCCCCGTATTCAAACAGCCGCTGACCGCGCTTGAAAATAATGTCTGTATCCGCCACCCGGCTCCGGATATATTCAGGACTCAGCATCTCCATGATTTTTTCCTCCGCCATGTTCCGCCCATTGCATCAACCCGCACACCCGGAACCACCCCGGCCCGGACATACAAAGCCATTAACAGACACGCCAGAAAAGATCAACCTCCGCAACGGCCCCGCTTTTTTCAAAACCCCCGCTCCCGCTGTTAAAGCCGCGTTACGGATTGACCTGACAGGTATTTTGCATTAATGTAAAGGTAAAATGAGCGCAATCCGATAAAATAAGAGGCTGGCCATGAAAAAAAATACAATAACACATAACACCTCTGTAGATGCCTTGATAGCAGTCACCAAGCGCCTTATGCGCTATGAGGATCGGTATAATATGGCCTCAGAGGAATTTTACAACCAATTTTGCAAAGGCCAGGCCGAAGATTCCGAAGATTTTATCGAATGGGCAAATACTTACCAGCATTTTATTGCGTTGAGGCGCGATCTGGAATCAAAGGATCAGGAAGGTCATATAAAAAGCGTTGTGCTGGATTACAGCACCTATAAAAAAATCGAAGAGATTCTGATAGACTACGGATTGGCAAAAGCAATAGAGGAAACAGCAGAAGAAGACACGGTTGATTTGGAAACGGCCAAAAGAGTAACCGGTTACGATAAATGAATGTTTCGTATAGTGAAAATTGAGGGAATATGCAAACTTAAATTCAAATCATACATACACCGCTTCCCGATCAATCCGCTCTTTTAAAAATGAATTCATTTTCGGGCGATAACTCACGACATCGATTTTTGTATGCAACCGCTCTTCAAGGTCCTGCTTGATTCCGATTAAACAAAACAGATCCTGTTCCCGGAGACTGACAACAATATCAAGATCACTGCCCTCTTCCATTGATCCCCTGGCAACCGAACCGAATACGCCGATTTTCTGAACCCCATATTTTGGCCCGTTGTTCCTCTTATATTCGCGCAACGCCTGTAAAATCTCAGCCCGCTTCATTTTGGTTTTCCTTCAATTCTTTTTATGAAATTCTATCAGAGATTATGCTTTTCCTGCATTGACCTGATCGAGCAGCCGGTTGATATTTTTTCGGGCATCTTTTACATTGATATTGATCCTCCGCCCGATGCAGAATTTGAGGTCAGATCATACTTGACACTGCATAGCCTATTGACTTAACCCTTGTTTTAAACTATTTTCATCCATCAGTGGCATCCTCGAAAACTCCAAGCGATTAAATACCGAAAGACACTATGCATAAAAAAAGATAGGCTTTCAAGCGAAACAAACCTTAAATCTGTTATCCTTTAATAAAATATGGCTATGGCGAAATCAGGTTCAGGAAAAAATCGCTCCCGACGAAAACAACAACGGCAGAAAGAATTCCAGCGACAATCCGCAAACCAGGCGCGGAAGGAGAAGGCCGGGTTCTATCTTGAGGGCGCTCTGTATTACAAAGATATTCAGAATTACAAAAAAGCCGAGAACTTTCTGAAAAAGGCTGTCAAGCGGGATCCGGATAACCGGGATGCCCTGTTTGAACTCGCCCGGCTGGGCAGCAGCATGGACAGAAACGAACTGATCCGGGACGGTTTGCTTCAGCTTTATGAACGCGGATTGCTTGCCAACACACCAGAAGAAAATGAGACCATTCTGGTTCTGTGTTCGAACCTGATCCATTTCGGCGAGTTCGAGCAGGCCCTGCAAATCGCCGATGCCTTCTATTCCCGGCGGAAAACCCTGAACCTGAAAAAACCGAAGCAGTTTGAAAAACACCTGCTTGAAATCATTGAATACAGTTCGGCCATACAGGATTACGGGCAAATGCAGCCCGCCCGGGAGTCCGAAGCCCGGCCCGGCACAGGCAAACTCCGGTCGGGCGGGGCGTCCCGGAATTCTGCCGCCGGCTCTGGTGTCGATTCGGATAAGAGCGTAAAGCAGCAACCATCAAAACCCCGGGAATCGAAAAAATCCGTTGAACCGACAGCAGCAACAGAGCCGGCATTCAAAGAATCCGCGCCTGAAATTGAAGTTCGCCTGGAAACAGGGCAAGACAGTATGGCAAATGCCCTTGCCCAGGCAAGCCCGGCCTCCGCTGAGGCATACGATCTTGTCATGGATGCCCTCCGGCTCCGCTTCAGGGAAACCTTTGACCACCTGCTGTGCTTAAATACGCTAGAGGGAATCAGCTCCCTGACTTACCAGGAAGAAACCGCCCGTAAAATCCTGAAAACCTTCCGTGGCCGGGCGCTGCTTGCCGACGAGGTCGGAATGGGCAAAACCATTGAAGCCTGCATGGTGCTAAAGGAATACCTGATGCGCCGCATGGCCGGAAGTGTTTTGATTCTGACCCCTACACCCCTTGTCAGCCAGTGGCAGGAGGAACTCAGCTCCAAATTCAGCCTGGACTTTTTGTCTACTGACGACCGGGATTTTCGGACCATGGGCGAGTCCTTCTGGCAGCAGCCCCGTATCGTGGCCTCTGTCAATATCGCCAAATCCAAAAAGAATTTCTCCGCCGTGGTCAGCCGGGAGTGGGATCTTGTCATTGCGGACGAGGCCCATCATTTCAAAAACAAAAACACCCTTAACTGGAAACTGCTCAATTCCCTGAAAAAACGTTTCCTGCTGATGCTCACCGCCACACCGGTGGAAAACAACCTGATGGAGCTCTACAACCTGATCACGCTGCTCAAACCCGGACAGCTCAAAACCGCCTCTGCTTTCAAGGAAGAGTTCATGACCCGGGGCGATCCCACGGACCCCAAAAACCGAACGCTGTTAAAGGGGCTGCTCGATCAGGTGATGATTCGCAACACCCGGGCTGTAGCCAATATCCGGATTCCGCCCCGGTTTGCCGAAACCATCAGCACAAAGCCCACTTCTGCGGAGATTGAAGTTTACCGGCGGGTTACCGGCCTGGTTCAGGATATCAATGCATCCAATGGCACCCAAAACCGAATGATATTAAAACATCTGCTGGCAGAGGCAGGCTCCTCGCCCGCGGCGGTGGAAAAGACCCTGTCTGGTATGACGGGCAAACTTGAACTGTTAAACCGCCAGCAGGAGGAAATCCAGGCCATCCGCAACCTGGTGAGATCCATGGACGATACCGGTAAAAACAAAATAACCCTGCAACTGATACAGGGGGCAAACGAAAAAATCATTATTTTTGTCAAATACCGCGCCACCCTGGATCATCTCTCGGATGTGCTGGCATGGCACAAAGTCGCTCACAGCCTGTTTCACGGGCAGATGCCCAATGCGGAAAAAGACCGTGAAATCGATAAATTCAAAACCGAAAACAAGGTGCTGCTCACCACGGAACTCGGCGGTGAAGGCCGGAACCTCCAGTTCTGCAGCCGGATGATCAACTATGACCTGCCGTGGAACCCCATGCGCATCGAGCAGCGCATCGGCCGCATTCACCGCATTGGCCAGACCCGTGAAGTGATGATCTATAATCTTTGCGCCGCCGGAACAGTCGAAGAATCCATTCTTGATATTCTGGACCGCAAAATCAACATGTTTGAAATGGTCATCGGCGAGATCGACATGATCATGGGCCGCATGCGGGGCGAGCAGGATTTTGCCGACCTGGTCTACGATCTCTGGATCAATGCGGCCTCTGAAGATGAGCGGAAAGAAGCCTTTGACAAGCTTGGAACCCGGCTGAAACGATGCCGGACGGGCTACGAAAAAACCAAAACCCTGGATGAGAAACTGTTTGGGGAAAACTATGAGGCCTGATTCGGATACACGAATCCAACCCCTGGAATTCGCCCGGCGTTTTCTGCAGCTCCACGATGCTGCCGTGGAAAATGACACCTCGGCTATAGAAGCGCTGGTTCCGGAACGATTGCGCACCCTGCTGGAAGTGCCCGAGCACATCCGGATTTCGGAGGATGGCGGAGACGCCGAAGACCGGGACTATCATTATACCGTGACATACGGCACCCCCATATTGGAGCGAATGATTGGCAACACACTGGAAACAATCCCCATAGCAGGCTGCCGGCTGGAATTTGATTACATCAAAAACGGCGGATTTGACCGGCTTCTCGAAGACCAACTGACATTTTACGGCGCAACCGCCGCCATAGAAACAGTTGCTGCAGTGACAGCCGAATATGTCCAGGTGTCCTGCCGCTACACAGCCTTAAGCGACGAGCAGAAAGAAGGGCTTTTGACAATTGTATTCAATACCGATACCGGCGGAGTCGTACCGGCTATGGCCGAGGCGTTCGATACAGGCGGATTCCGCACTGCTTTTACCCGGCCCGACACGGATATAAAGCATAAAATCACCCCCCTGGCCGAAAAAATGGAACAGACCGCCCGCGGACTTTTAGAAGACCGGCTTGCGATGTTTCATGCCAGCATGAACCGCCGGTTTCAGCGCGATATTGCAAACCTGGAGGAATATTACAGCAGCCTGGAAGCGGAGATGCAGAAAAGCCTGGAAAAACCCGGGCTGTCTGAAAGCGCCCGAAGCGACCGCCAGGCAAAGATCGATGCGATTCCCGCCGAGCTTGCCAGCAAAAAAGAAGACCTGTTGAAAAAATACAGCATCAAAGTGCACCTTCAGCTTGCCGCGGCCATGTACATCCGGACACCGGCCAAAAAAATCGCCTGCCGCCTTTCCATCGGCAAACAACGCCGCCAATTCTTTTTGACCTACAACCCCGTCACCCGGGCAATCGATCCCCCGCCCTGCACCATCTGCAAAAAACCCATTTCTCATATTCATTTCAACAGCCGACTTGAAGCGGTCTGCTATGGTTGCAGGAAGTAAACGCGGCTGAAACCATGTAGATGGGACGGTCAGGATTTAAGATCAAGGAAGGAAAAAATTTTAACCGCCACTAAAAATTCCGGCAAGAGGCACAATATGGATACCGCCAAAATTTTTTTAAATGGCCGGAGTAAGGACAACAAGATTTTCATCGATCAACCCGTTAAGTTTTGAGCAAGCCTCCCCGCCCCGGAAATATTCAACCCATATGGATGTATCCACTAAAACCGGCATTGACGGCCTCTGATGACATCCATGTCAATGTCCAAATCGATCTTGCCTTTAAATTCCTTTAATTCCGAAAGCCTGGCTTTTCTTATCATATCCTCTAAAGCCGTTATGATAAGCTGTGTCTTGGTATTGATTTTAGTGAGTTTCATGGCTTCATCAATTAAGTGTTCCGGCAAATCAAGAGTTGTTCGCATAATCACCCTCCTTTTTTTATGCATAAAAATAACAATTCATGCATATAATGTCAACACCCCTAAACCCCGCAACCGCCTTTGTAAAATTCAGAGCCGACACCATGGCGGGCTCAAATGCCGATCTTTATTCTGCGGCTCTCAGCCTTGACATTTGCACCAAAAGTAGCTACTTTTTTTAAAAGTAGCCATATTTTGGAGGAACCAGACATGCACACAGCAGGCATCAAAGACATCAAAAACAACCTGAGCCGGTACCTGGCCCGGGTAAAATCCGGGGAGGAAATTCTGATCACCGAAAGGGGCAGACCCATTGCCAGAATTATCAGGGAAAACGGAAAAACCAATGAAATCCGCCAGGCGCTTGGCCCTTTAATCGAAAACGGCTTGATTGCCATGCCGACTCAGCCAATTAGCAAAGAACCTCCCCCCCGCATAAAAGCCGCCGGAAAATCCACATCCGAAATGGTAGCAGAGGACAGGCGGTGATTCTTTACCTGGCCTTTCTTTTGGACCGACGCCTTTACAAACAGGACCCGCTCATAAATTCCGCACCAGCTTACATGGCCGCTACAAAAATCAGCATGATTTTAAGCCGGCAAACCGATGTGATTGTTTTAAACGCTGCTTCCATAGAAACCGCCTACCAAGCCGTTACAACCGGAATGCTGATCTATGAAACAAATCGTGAAACCCGGCTTGAATATGAATCTGGCTTGCGGGGATCGTATTTTGATTTCAAACCGTTTCTTGAAAAACTCAGAGCCGGAACCATGTCGGGCGCAAATCCCGGAAAAACAACCCATGAAAGCAATTGAAACCACCTCACCCATTTTGACGACTTTTTAGACTAGGTCCGGAAACACGCCGGCAAATCTTTATAAGCTCATTGTAGCCCCCGACCCGGTTTTGCACCATGAAAACCTGGCTTTCTGCCTGCCATGTCCTTGACTTGATCTCAACTTTGAACTAATATTGGTTTATAACCGATTAAAATTGGAGCATTCCGCATGGAACAGATTAATATTCATAAAGCCAAGACCCAGCTTTCCCGCCTTATTTCAGAGGGAAAAGAAGTCGTTATTGCACGTTATGGCCAACCTGTTGCAAAACTGGTTCCCATCAAACACCTGTCTCAGGATCGCAAGCCCGGCACCGGCAAGGGAAAAATCAGGATGACCGATACATTTTTTGATCCGTTGCCCGATTTCGCTTCGCATACAATAATTGAAAAATAAAGGTGATACATGGAGCCTGATAAAATATATAATGAAATAAGTCAACTGCCTCCTGAAGCACAACAGGAAGTTGTAGATTTCATCTCTTTTTTAAAAACTCGATATCAAAAGCAGCACAAACCGCCTTTGCAAAATGATATTATCAGAGATCCTTTTATCGGGATTTGGAAAGACCGCGAGGATATGAAAGACGGCAAATGGCTTCGCAAAGTCCGGGCATCTGAATGGGGTGCTTCTGATTAATACGATGCTTATAGACACTGACATTCTAATTGATGCCGCCCGTGGTGTTGATGAAGCAGTTGGCTGTCTCCAGCAAATCCAACAACAGCGATCTTCAGGTGCTGTCAGCAGTGTAACCCAAATGGAATTAATCATTGGCTGCCGGAATAAGAATGAGTTGGAAGCATTGAAGCGTTTCTTAGAAAGATTTCAGATCATAAGCATCAATGAGAAAATTTCTGATACGGCCGTCGATTTATTAAGCCAATATCGACTGAGCCATGGATTGCTGATCGCAGATGCGCTTATTGCTGCGACATCTATTGTCAAACAAACCAAGTTTATTACAAAAAATCAACGCGATTTCAGATTTATTGAATCCTTGAGTCTGCTACCTTATCCGGAATTCTAACTTCAAACCGCATTCAGCATTCTGAAAAATAAAATCCCCTCAATCCAACCAAGCAAGAAATCCAATGGACAAAAATTCAAAAAATATTGCTGACAACCCTCTTGCCGAATCGGTTAAACACCACCTGATCAGCTATATTTCAGAATCTGAAGACGCCCGGAAAGCCATTGTCGCCTCATATCTTTTCGGTTCATCCCTGCATCCGGAAAAATTCAAAAAAAACTCCGATATAGACCTGGCCTTTCTTTTGGACCGACGCCTTTACAAGCAGGACCCGCTCATAAATTCTGCACCGGCTTACATGGCCGCCACAAAAATCAGCATGATTTTAAACCGGCAGACCGATGTGATTGTTTTAAACGCTGCTTCCATAGAAACCGCCTACCAGGCGGTTACAACCGGAATGCTGCTCTATGAAGCAGATCGTGAAACCCGGCTTGAATATGAATCCGCCTTGCGGGGGATTGTATTTTGATTTCAAACCGTTTCTTGAAAAACGCAGAGCCGGCACCATGCCGGAGATCTTCGGCAGTTCAGGCACGGGACGAGACCTCGAAGGTGGTAAGAATGGGGCGGGAGAACGATTTTAAAGGAAATTCTTCCAGGTATAACTCTGTTGCCTCCTTCAGGTTGCTGATAGCCTCGGCAATGGTTGTCCCCTGGCTGGCGGTTCCGACTTCCGGGCACTCGGCCACATAGAGGTCGTCCTCCTGGTGGATAATAGCGGTCAAGGTGTTCATCTTTCTTTGTTCCTTGTTAAACCGCGTGGTTATCGAAGTTCTGTGTGTGCTTTTAATTTGTCTTTTTCAATAAAGACAGTCTCGTAAAAAGTCAGTTTGGGATGGCAAAAAAAAAAGTTCAAGCCCATTTTAAATCCGGGGGCGCCGCAAATCCCGAGGAATGCGGCGTACATAAAGTACGTGAAATTCCGATGGGATGCAGCGCAACGCGGATATTGGACATTTTCCGAAGCCATCAATAAAAGTATCAAACAGTTGCATGATCTGATGGTTGTTTAAGATAACACAAAAGGCAACCAAAGAAAAATAAAAATCCGGTCAAATTTATCCTGTCGCGTTCTCCACAAAAAGACATCTGCAAGTATTTCCCATAAAGCTTTTACCTTTTCCCATATTCACTTCAACAGCCGGCTTGAACCGGTCTGCTATGGTTGCAGGAAGTGACCGCGGCCGAACCTCTCCGGCCTGTTCTCTGAAAAAAATAACACTCCTTTCTCGTGGACCGAACCCTTTACAAGCAGGACCAGCTTATAAATTCTGCATTAGCCTATATGGCAGCCGCAGAGACCGGCTTTTTGCTGGAGCGATAAGCAGACGTTATTATAATAAATTTCGCTTCTATTAATTTTTATTGTTGACGTGTAACTCAAAAAAGGTTACATTTCAATAGATTTTAAAACTCAACATACATAACCGGAAACAGCGAGTGCAATTTGCGTTGGCGAGTTTTTTTTCGAAAAAGAATGCAAAAACATGTTCTGAAAATGCCGGAAAAGGAACAAAAGCGCTTAGCCAACCTTGTAGAGGATTTGGTTCAGAAAGGACCGGTTCGTTCCGAATGGCGTAATTTCAGCAAGCTTGGCAACAATGAATATCACTGCCATCTGTCTTATTCATGGGTTGCATGCTGGCGGGTGGAGCAGGATCATATGGTCATTGAGGTGTATTATGCAGGTAGTCGTGAAAAAGCCCCATATTAGAATGGAAGGCGAGATTTCCGCCGAACTGATTAAGTTCTTGAAAGAAAAATATAGGGATGTGGAAGTTATTGAAAACGAAGACGAAGAACTGGTGGAAATCACCCAAAGCGATTGGTATAGAAATATTCGGCATCAAATTTCACCGGGAGAAAATATGGCCATTTATCGAAAACTTCATGGCCTGTCCCAGGAAACATTGGGCAAAAGAATCGGGAAGTTCTCTCGGCAGAATATTTCAAATATGGAACGGGGGCACCGGCCCATCAGCAAGGCTGTGGCAAAACGGATGGCAGAGCTGTTTGATGTTTCCGTTGAAAAATTTCTCTGAACACATATTTTCGCGGATGCCGCCGGTTTATACCCAGCCCTGCACCATCTGCCCCCCCTTTCCCATATTCACTTCAACAGCCGGCTTGAACCGGTCTGCTATGGTTGCTGGAATTCATTTGGGCTGCTTTTCGCCTTGACTCCGGCGAAAAAATGTTTTATGTGTATACACATAAGGATAATATGTGTCAAAGGGGATTATGATGAATATCACACTTTCCGCAGACGAAGAGCTTGTAAAAAAAGCAAGGGAATATGCAGCCCGGCAGGGAACCAGTTTGAACCGGATGATCCGGGAGTATATGGAACAGCTCGCCAATATCCCGGAGACAGATGAAATCGCAGAGGAATTTGCCTTGCTGGCAAAACAGAAAGGGGGCGCCAGCCCGGAAGGTTTTGTTTTTGACCGTGAAGCGGCGCATAAGCGGAATACAATAGCATAATGAGACAATATTTTATTGATTCCAATATTGTAATTTATGCCAATGATCTGAATGGGCAGGAAAAACAAGCCAGAGCGATAGACGTCATTCAGAAGTGCATGAGGATGAAAAACGGCGTGCTGTCCATTCAGGTGCTCCAGGAGTATGCCAACATTGCATTGACAAAACTGATGCAGGATTCTGCTGTCGTTCTCAGGCAGCTCAGGCTTCTTGATGTTTTTAAAATCATTGCTCCATCACCTGCCCTGGTACGCCGAGGGGTTGAAATCCGGAATTCATACCGGATTTCCTTCTGGGACGCCGGTATTGTCGCTGCGGCAGAAATCGCCGAGTGTGATTATATCCTATCGGAAGATCTGAATACGGGTCAGTATTATGCCGGCGTAAAGGTCATAAACCCCTTTGCCTCCAACTTCGATCCGGCTGAACTGGGCAAATAGCCCAACCGCACCGATAACCTCAAATAATCCGCTGCAGAGATCGCCGAAGACATCTGCCTGCCATGTCCAGCCATACATTACTTGACCGATGCATCAGATTCACCTAATATCAAAATATATTCAATTGATTGAAACAAGGGGCCAGCATGAAGCCGTTAAACTCAAATGAAATTATAACCTATTTGAATCAAAACAAAAAACTGCTTTATGACCAGTTCGGCGTCATCCGTATTGGCCTTTTTGGCAGTTATGTCAGCGGAACACCGTCTTCATCCAGTGATATTGATATGGTCGTTGAAATGGAAGGGAGCAAAAAAAATATACATAATTTCTTGGGCCTTAAACGCTTCCTGGAAAATGAATTCGGGAAAAAAGTGGATCTTGGATTTGAACATTGCCTGAAACCCGCAGTGAAAGAAAGGATCCAGGAGCAGATCGTTTATGCCTGACCATCGGAACCACCGCCTTTATCTTCTACCCTGAACAATCCAGGCTGCACTGGAAAAACAAACATGACCGCTTACCGGCAAAAAAGCTGGTGGCTCCAGTCCCTGCCCCCCCGAACCCCTTGCATTCGGCCTGCCCCAGATTCTCCGGGGTTTTATGAAACACGTGGACCGGCTTTATTACGGGTAAAGAAAAGTCAATCCCGCTTACAAAACTTTCCGCACTCCTTGCACCTAAAATCATCATCCAACCGCCCCCCGCACTCACACACCCACCCGATGCGCCTGCAGGGATTGCCAGCCACAAGCTCATGATCAGCCACATCCCGGTTGACCACAGACCCGGCCCCCACCATGGCCCAGCGCCCGATGGTATTTCCGCAAATAATGGTGCAGTTAGCCCCAAGCGTGGCCCCTTTTCTGACAAGTGTCGGCCGCACCTGGTCCATCCGGTTTATATTGGCCCGCGGATTGTAAATATTGGTAAACACCATCGACGGCCCGCAAAAGACATAATCCTCCAGGGTCACGCCCTTGTATACGGACACGTTGTTCTGGATTTTGCAGCCCCTGCCGATTTCAACCTCCGGGCCGATCATCACATTCTGCCCGATGGTACAATCCTCCTTGATCCGAACACTTGAAAACACATGGCAGAAGTGCCAGATCCGGGTCCCCTGCCCGATTTCAGCACCCTCGTCCACGTATGCGGATTCATGTATGAAACGCTCTTTCACTCCTAGCCTCTCCAGGATCTCCTAACCTGCCAGGGCCTTTTGACAAAGCGGGTGATATTCACCGCTGGCCCCCTTTGGCTGTGCATTGCGGATATAGTGCACGATTTCAATTGATGCACGAGCTTCTTCCAGCCCGAAGCCACTTCCTGAAAGAATTTCAAGGTAACCCCGCGTGTGAAGATTTGTGAAGCCACCGGAAAATTCAATCTCCTCGCTTTCCACCGTGATGAAACGGTAGGTACTCTGCCTCTTTTACTCGGAGCTTTCCATATATAAACAGTATGTTAGGAAAATAATGCCCCTTATAAACATGGCAAACTAATCATGCTTGCCTCAAACATCTTATGATGATAAGTATCAATTCAAAAGAAAAACATCTTATTGTGGTAAGGGTTTCAAAGGAGCACGCGCTGATTCTGTTGATTAGTATAACGAAGTTCAGAGGAACAGTGCAATTAAACTTGTTACCTCCGGCCGGCATCACCGGGACGAAGATGCGGCGAACCTGGAGCGCAGGCAAGCTTAGAATTAAATCCAAAAAAGGCGTTAGCCTGAGCGGCAGCCCGAAGAAGTCCGGGCTGAAATATGACTTAAGGTGAACGGAAATTTCCGGGTTCTTCAAAAAATGAATAAAAACAAGAAAAAAAATGTACAATTAATTATTGATAATAATTTATGTTGTGGTTGTGGGGCGTGCGAGGGTATGTGCCCAACAAAAGCCATCATTATTGATATTACCAAGAGTTACCGTCCAGTTATCAACGAAACAAGCTGTACGAAATGCGGGATTTGTTACCAAATCTGTCCAGGCAAAGGATGGCCAGCTCTTTCCTGGGCAAGATCCTTGGTTGATAGAAATACATACTGGGATGACAACTATGGCCCTGCATATGATTGTTTTCTGGGAAAATCTGCTGATGATAATATCCATTTACAAGCTGCTTCTGGAGGTATAGCAACAAGTTTAGTGATTCTCCACCCGCGTAGCGGGTGGCCTCAGGTAGCCCCCTAAAAGGGGGCTTGAATTGGGGAAGTCCTTTGTGCTTATTGGTTACTCAAAATCA